>DATGHJ010000401.1:0-9789 GCA_035308085.1 Trinickia sp.
ATCGCGGTGATCGTGCGCCAGGAGATCGTGCTCTTCATCATGGGTGGCATCTTCGTGGCGGAGACGCTGTCGGTGATGCTGCAGGTCACCTGGTTCAAATACACCAAGCGCCGCTTTGGCGAAGGGCGCCGCATCTTCAAGATGGCGCCGCTCCATCACCATTTCGAATTGTCGGGCTGGAAAGAGACGCAAGTGGTCGTGCGTTTCTGGATCGTCACGTTGATGTTGTGCCTGTTTGGTCTGTCCACCCTCAAGCTGCGGTAAAGGAAAGCAAACGATGTTTGGCGAGATGTTTGTCGATCGGCAAAGTCCGATGGTGCTCGTGCTGGGGCTCGGTGAATCCGGCCTCGCGATGGCGCGCTGGTGCGCGCGGCACGGGTGCCGGCTGCGCATTGCCGATACGCGCGAGGCGCCGCCGAACTTGTCCGCGCTCGAGGCGCACCCGATCGATGCCGAGTTCATCGGCGGCGCGTTTTCGCCCGCGCTGCTCGACGGCGGAATCGAACTCGTCGCGATCAGCCCGGGCTTGTCGCCGCTTGCCGAGGACCTGCTGCCGCTGATTACGAGCGCGCGCGAACGCGGCATTCCGGTGTGGGGCGAGCTCGAATTCTTCGCCAAAGCGCTCGAGAAACTCGGCAAGAGCGGTTACGCGCCAAAGGTGATCGCGATCACCGGCACGAACGGCAAGACCACGACGACGAGTCTCACCGGCCTCCTGTGCGAACGCGCGGGCAAAAAGGTAGCGGTGGCGGGCAACATCAGCCCGGCCGCGCTCGACAAGCTCACTGAAGCGATCGACAACACTGCGCTGCCCGACGTGTGGGTGCTCGAGCTGTCGAGCTTCCAGCTCGAAACCGCGCATACCTTCGCGCCGGATGCGGCGGTCGTCTTGAACATCACGCAGGATCACCTCGACTGGCACGGCGGCCTCGATGCTTACGCCGCCGCGAAGGGCCGCATCTTCGGGCCGCGGACGGTGCGCGTGCTCAACCGCGACGACGCGCGCGTGTTGGCGCTTGCGCCCGCTGCGGACGCTGCGAAACAAACTGGCGAAAGCGCCGCGCAAGCGGTGACGTTCGGCCTGAACGAGCCGGTGCACGTAGGCGACTACGGTCTGCTGCGCGAAAACGGCATGAACTGGCTCGTCGAAGCGCACGATCGCGATGCCGCCGAAGAATCACCCAAGGGGACATCCTTCGGGGCGCCGGCGTCGACTCGCCGCCGCAAGAACGAGTCCACCGCACCACGCGATCTCGCGTTGAAGCGCCTGATGCCGGCGGACGCGCTGCGTATCCGCGGCTTGCACAACGCCGCGAACGCGCTCGCGGCATTCGCGCTGGCTCGCGCGATCGGCTTGCCCGCGGCGCCGCTGTTGCACGGCTTGCGCGAGTACCGTGGCGAGCCGCATCGCGTGGAGCTGATCGCGTCGGTCGATGGCGTCGACTATGTCGACGACAGCAAGGGCACGAACGTCGGCGCGACGGTCGCCGCGCTCGACGGTCTCGCACAGCGCGCGATCCTGATCGCGGGCGGCGACGGCAAAGGACAGGACTTCGCGCCGCTCGAAGCGCCGGTCGCGCGCTGGTGCCGCGCGGTGATGCTGATCGGCCGCGACGCCCCGCGGATTCGCGACGCGCTCGCGGGCAGCGGCGTGGCGCTCGCCGACCACGCGACGCTCGAAGCCGCGACGCGCGCGGCCGCCGCGCTCGCGGAGCCGGGCGACGCGGTGCTGCTGTCGCCGGCCTGTGCAAGCTTCGACATGTTCAAGGGCTATGCCCATCGCGCGGCGGTCTTCCGCAGCGCCGTGGAAGACATCGCCGCGGAACGGGGGACGATGCTATGAGGTGGTCCGAACGTTTCGGCTCGCGCCTGTCGGCAAAACCCCTCGGGGGGCTTGGCGCGCAGCGACAAGTCTCGGGGCTCTCTCGTCAACGCGGCTCGGTCGGCAAGGCCGAAGACAGCGGCCGCGCATCGGGAAGCGGTCTCGCGAGCGCCGTGAGCGGCATGCGTCCGATGCGCTCGCGCATGCTCGACTACGACCATTCGCTCCTGTGGGTCGTGATCGCGCTGCTCGGGCTCGGCGTGGTGATGGTGTACTCGGCGTCGATCGCGATGCCGGATTCGCCGAAATACGCGTCGTATCACGACTACGCGTTCCTCGTGCGCCATATCGCGTCGCTCGTGGTCGCGACGATCGCGGCCGTGATCGCGTTCAAGGTGCCGATCTCCGTCTGGGACAAGTACGCGCCGAAGCTCTTCCTGATCGCGCTGGTCGGCCTCGTGATCGTGCTGATCCCGCACGTCGGCAAGGGCGTGAATGGCGCGCGCCGCTGGATTCCGCTCGGCGTCTCGAACATGCAGCCGTCGGAAATCATGAAGCTCGCCGTGACGATTTACGCGGCGAACTATACGGTGCGCAAGCAGGAATACATGCACAGCTTCGCGAAGGGCTTTTTGCCGATGGCGTTCGCGGTCGGCGTGGTCGGCGCGCTGCTGCTGCTCGAGCCGGACATGGGCGCGTTCATGGTGATCGCCGCGATCGCGATGGGCGTGCTGTTCCTGGGCGGCGTGAACGGCAAGCTGTTCGGCGGGCTGGTCGCGACGGCGGTGGGCACGTTCACGATTCTCGTGTGGGCGTCGCCATGGCGGCGCGAGCGGATCTTCGCGTACCTCGATCCGTGGGACGACCGCTACGCGCAAGGAAAGGCCTATCAATTGACGCACTCGCTGATCGCGTTCGGCCGCGGCGAGTGGTTCGGCGTGGGCCTGGGCGGCAGCGTCGAGAAGCTCAACTACCTGCCGGAAGCCCATACCGACTTCATTCTCGCCGTGATTGGCGAGGAGTTGGGTTTCGTCGGCGTGCTGGTCGTGATCCTGCTGTTCTACTGGATCGTGCGCCGTTCGTTTGAGATCGGCCGTCAGGCGCTCGCGCTCGACCGGACATTCGCCGGCTTGATGGCGAAGGGCATCGGCCTGTGGTTCGGCGCGCAGACGTTCATCAACATGGGCGTGAACCTCGGCCTTCTGCCGACCAAGGGCCTGACCTTGCCGCTCGTGAGCTACGGCGGCTCCGGCATATTGCTGAACTGCGTTGCGCTGGCGGTGCTGATGCGGGTCGACTATGAGAACCGAGTGCTGATGCGTGGGGGCAAAGTATGAGCACGACCCCGCAACGCACGTTGATGGTGATGGCCGGCGGCACCGGAGGACACGTGTTCCCCGGGCTCGCGGTCGCGCACCGGATGCGCGCATGGGGCTGGCGAGTCGTGTGGCTCGGCAATCCCGCGGGAATGGAAGCGTCGCTCGTGCCGAAGCACGGTATTCCGATGGAGTTCGTGCGCTTCGGCGGATTGCGCGGCAAGGGCCTGCGCACCAAGCTGGCTCTGCCGCTGAATCTGCTGCGCGCGTGTCTCGAAAGCCGCCAAGCCCTTAAACGCGTGAAGCCCGACGTCGTGCTCGGCATGGGCGGCTACATCACGTTTCCGGCTGGCGTGATGACTGCGCTTTCAGGGCGTCCGCTCGTGCTGCACGAACAGAATTCGATTGCGGGTCTCGCGAACAAAGTGCTCGCGAAGCTCGCTCGTCGCGTGCTCGTCGCGTTCCCGAATGCGCTGCCGGATGCCGAATGGACCGGCAATCCGATTCGCGAGGAACTTGCGCGCGCTTCCGAGCCCAAAGAGCGCTACGCAGCGCGCAGCGGTCCGCTCAATGTGCTGGTCGTCGGCGGCAGTCTCGGGGCGGCGGCGTTGAATGAAGTCGTGCCGCGCGCGGTCGAGCTGCTTGCGTCGAGTGAGCGTCCGCGCATCGTGCATCAGGCGGGCGCGAAGCACATCGACGCGTTGCGCGCAAATTACGAAGCAGCCGGTTTGCAACCGGGCGACGACCTGCGGCTCGTGCCGTTCATCGACGACATGGCGAAGGCTTACGAAGCTGCCGATCTCGTGATTTGCCGCTCGGGTGCGATGACGGTTGCCGAAATCGCGGCGGTCGGCGTGGCGGCGCTCTTTGTGCCGTTCCCGTATGCGGTCGACGATCACCAGACGACGAACGCCCAATTCCTGTCGGAGCCGGGTGGCGCGGTGCTGGTGCAGCAGCGCGATTTGTCCGCGGAAAAGCTCGCCGACTGGTTGCGCAGCCAGTCGCGCGAATCGCTCGCGGAAATGGCCGAGCGCGCGCGCGCGCTGGCAAAACCGGATGCCACCGATCGCGTCGCGCAGGTTTGCGCGGCTGTGGCGCTTGCGCGCCAGGAAGGAACGAAATGAAACACATCGTCAAACACATCCATTTTGTCGGGATCGGCGGCGTGGGCATGAGCGGCATCGCCGAAGTGCTCGTCAATCTCGGCTACCGCGTGAGCGGGTCCGACCTCACGAACAACGGCGTGACCGACCGCCTCGCCACGCTCGGCGCGCGCATCGCGATCGGCCATGACGCCGCGAACATCGAGGGCGCGGATGCGGTCGTCGTGTCGACGGCCGTGCGCAGCGACAACCCCGAAGTGCTCGCCGCGCGCCACCGCCGCATTCCGATCGTGCCGCGCGCGGTGATGCTCGCGGAGCTGATGCGCTTGAAGCAAGGCATCGCGATCGCCGGCACTCACGGCAAGACCACGACGACGTCGCTCGTAGCGAGCGTGCTCGCCGCAGGCGGGCTCGATCCGACCTTCGTGATCGGCGGGCGCCTGATCAGCGCGGGCGCGAACGCGCGGCTGGGCACGGGCGACTTCATCGTCGCCGAAGCGGACGAATCGGACGCGTCGTTCCTGAATCTCTTTCCGGTGATCGAAGTCATCACGAACATCGACGCCGATCACATGGACACCTACGGCCACGATTTCGCGCGGCTCAAGCAGGCGTTCATCGAGTTCACGCACCGGTTGCCGTTCTATGGGATCGCCGTGCTGTGCGTCGACGATCCGAGCGTGCGCGAGATCCTGCCGTTCGTGTCGAAGCCGATCATCCGCTACGGTTTTGCGCCCGATGCGCAGGTGCGCGCGGTCAACGTGATCGCGCGCGATGGCCGCATGCATTTCACGGCGATGCGCGAGGACGCGGCGCCGCTCGACATCGTTTTGAACATGCCGGGCACGCACAACGTGCAGAATGCGCTCGCGGCCATCGCGATTGCGACTGAACTTGAGGTAACGGATGCCGATATCCAGCGAGCGCTGGCGGAATTCAACGGCGTCGGCCGGCGTTTTCAGCGCTATGGCGAAGTGGCCGTCGCGGGCGGCGGCAACTACACGCTGATCGACGACTACGGCCATCACCCGGTCGAAATGGCGGCGACGATCGCGGCCGCCCGCGGCGCATTCCCCGACAAGCGTCTGGTGCTGGCGTTCCAGCCGCACCGCTTCACGCGTACGCGCGATTGCTTCGAGGATTTCGTCAAGGTGCTTTCAACGGTCGACGCGCTGGTGCTGACCGAAGTCTATGCAGCCGGCGAAGCGCCGATCGTCGCCGCCGACGGCCGCGCGCTCGCGCGCGCGATCCGCGTGGCGGGCAAGGTCGAGCCGGTGTTCGTCGAGACGGTCGACGAAGTGCCGGAGGCGCTGTCGACGGTCGTGCGCGACGGCGATGTGGTGATCACGATGGGTGCGGGCTCGATCGGCGGTGTGCCGGGCCGGCTCGCGCAATAACTCGCGGAATTAATCGTGCAAGAAGCGAAGGTGTGACATGAGCGGTATCGATCCGAAACTCTTTGGCAAAGTTGCAGTGCTTCTCGGCGGCGTGTCCGCCGAGCGCGAGGTGTCGCTCAATTCCGGCCGGCTCGTGCTGCAGGGCCTGCGCGACGCGGGCGTCGACGCGCATCCGTTCGATCCGTCCGAGCGGCCGCTGTCGGCATTGAAGGACGAAGGCTTCGCGCGCGCGTTCAACGCGCTGCACGGCGGCTACGGCGAGAACGGCCAGATCCAGGGCGCGCTCGATTTCTACGGCATCAAGTACACGGGCAGCGGCGTGCTCGGCTCGGCGCTCGGTCTCGACAAATTCCGCACGAAGCTCGTGTGGCAGCAAACGGGCGTGCCGACGCCGCCGTTCGAAACGGTGCTGCGTGGCGACGACTACGCGGCGCGCGCGAGCGCGATCGTCGCGAAGCTCGGCGTGCCGCTCTTCGTGAAGCCGGCGTGCGAGGGATCGAGCGTCGCGGTGATCAAGGTGAAGAGCGCCGACGCGCTGCCGGCCGCGCTCGAGGAAGCCGCGAAGTTCGACAAGATCATCGTCGTCGAGAAAAGCATCGAGGGCGGCGGCGAGTACACCGCGTGCATCGCGGGCGATCTGGATTTGCCGCTGATCCGCATCGTGCCGGCGGGCGAGTTCTACGACTACCACGCGAAGTACATCGCCAACGACACGCAATACCTGATTCCGTGCGGCGTGTCGCCGCAAGAGGAGGCGCGCTTGAAGAAGCTGTCGCGCCGCGCGTTCGACGTGATCGGCTGCACCGATTGGGGCCGCGCCGATTTCATGCTCGATGCGAACGGCAACCCGTACTTCCTTGAAGTGAACACGGCGCCGGGCATGACGGACCATTCGCTGCCGCCGAAGGCGGCGCGCGCGGTCGGCATCAGCTATCAGGAACTGGTCGTCGCCGTGTTGGCGCTGACCTTGAAGAACTAACGCTAGGGATCGACGCAGCAACATGTGGAATAACGTTCGCCAGCTCAACCTCGCCGCCAACGCGCTGTACGCGTTGCTGGCGCTCGTGCTGCTGGCGGCGGGCGGTTACTGGCTGATCCAGCGCCCGAACTTTGCGCTGCGCGAGATCCAGATCGACGGCGATACCGATCACATCAATTCGCCGACGGTGCGCGCGAGCGTCGTCGGCCACTTGAAGGGCAATTTCTTCACTGTCGATCTCGACTCGGCACGGCAGCAGTTCGAGCAGATGCCGTGGGTGCGCCGCGCCAGCGTGCGCCGGGTCTGGCCGAATGCGCTGGCTGTCACGCTCGAGGAGTACAAACCGCTTGGCACGTGGGGCGCCGATCAATTGGTGAGCGTCGACGGCGAGCTCTTCACGGCGAACCAGGGCGAGCTCGACGAGGAGCTGCCCGCGTTCGACGGCCCGGACGGTACGGCGAAAGAGGTCGTCGCGCGTTATCAGGACTTCAAGAAGTGGTACGCGCCGCTGGGCGCGACGCCGGAAGAGGTGACGCTGTCGCCGCGCTACGCGTGGACGGTGAAGCTCTCGAACGGCACGGAAATCGAATATGGCCGGGAACGCAACCCGCAGACGCTCGCTGACCGCAGCCGGCGGCTGATCGAGGGCTGGGCGGCTGTGACGCAGCGTTGGGGGAAGGATATCGAATACGCTGACCTGCGCTATCCGAACGGGTTTGCGATTCGCGCGGCGGGCATGCGCTTCATCAGCGATACCGACAAGGCCAAGAAGCAATGACATCACACGCACACGCAATGAGCACGCTATGAGCAAAGACTATAAAGACCTGCTGGTTGCCCTCGACATCGGGACGGCGAAGGTGGTGGCTGTCGTCGCCGAGTTGAAGGGCGAAGGCCATTACGAGGTGATCGGCCTCGGCCAGAGCGAGTCCAAGGGTCTCAAGAAAGGTGTGGTGGTCAACATCGAAGCCACCGTGCAATCGATCCAGCGTGCGCTCGAAGAGGCCGAGCTGATGGCCGACTGCAAGATCACGAACGTGTTCACAGGGATCGCGGGCAGCCACATCCGCAGCTTCAATTCGAGCGGGATGGTGGCGATCAAGGATAAGGAAGTGACGCAGACGGATGTCGCGCGCGTGATCGAAACCGCGAAGGCGATCAACATCCCGACCGATCAGCAAGTGCTGCACATCCTCACGCAGGAATTCATCATCGACGGCCAGGAAGACGTGCGCGAGCCGATCGGCATGAGCGGCATCCGGCTCGAAGTGAAGGTGCATATCGTGACGGGCGCGGTGTCGGCGGCGCAGAACATCGTCAAGTGCGTGCGCCGCTGCGGGCTCGAAGTGAACGACCTGATTCTGCAGCCGCTTGCGTCGTCGCTGGCGGTGCTGACCGAGGATGAGAAGGAACTGGGCGTCGTACTCGTCGACATTGGTGGCGGCACGACCGATATCGCGATCTTCAGTGAAGGCGCGATCCGACACACCGCCGTGATTCCGATCGCGGGCGACCAGATCACGAGTGACATCGCGATGGCGCTGCGCACGCCGACGCCGGACGCCGAGGACATCAAGGTGAGCTACGGCATCGCGAAGCAGGCGCTCGCCGATCCTGACGAAATGATCGAAGTGCCGGGACTGGGCGAGCGCGGTCCGCGCACGCTGTCGCGTCAGGCGCTGGCGGCGGTCGTCGAGCCGCGCGTCGAGGAGCTCTTCTCGCTCGTGCAGCAGGTGGTGCGCGAGTCGGGCTACGAGGAATTGCTGAGTTCGGGCGTCGTGCTGACGGGTGGCGCCTCGATGATGCCGGGCATGGTCGAGCTTGGCGAAGACATCTTTTTGAAGCCGGTGCGTATCGGCGTGCCTGAGTACGCGGGTGGTCTCGCTGACGTGGTGCGCAATCCGCGCTATTCGACGGCGATGGGCCTGCTCGTCGAAGGGCGCTCGCAGCGGATGCGCGGCCGCAAGGTCGCCGTGCAGTCGGGTTCGATGGGCCAGGTCTTCACGCGGATGAAGGACTGGTTCCTGGGCAACTTCTAAACGGTTTTCGAAATTCGCGCCGGTGCCGGCGGCTGGCGCGCGACAAGGGAGTGCCCGCTCCTTTGCCGAATAACGGCCGAGCAAGACTTTTTTCTTGACGGAGGCAACATGGAATTCCAGATGCTGGAAACGGAAACCAGCGGCACCATCATCAAGGTGGTGGGCGTCGGTGGCGCTGGCGGCAATGCCGTGCAGCACATGATCAACAAAGGCGTGCAGGGCGTCGATTTCGTCGTCATGAACACTGACGCGCAAGCGCTGTCGCGCTCTCGTTCGCCGAACGTGATTCAGCTCGGCAACACCGGCCTCGGCGCGGGAGCGAAGCCGGAAATGGGCCGTGCGGCAGCCGAAGAGGCGCGCGAGCGCATCGCCGACGCACTGCGTGGCGCGCACATGGTGTTCATCACCGCAGGCATGGGCGGCGGCACGGGCACTGGCGCGGCGCCGGTCGTTGCGCAGATCGCGAAGGAGATGGGCATTCTGACCGTCGGCGTCGTGAGCAAGCCATTCGAGTTCGAAGGCGGCAAGCGCATGCGCGTCGCGGAAGCAGGTTCGCAGCAGCTGGAGGATCACGTCGATTCGCTGATCGTCGTTCTGAACGACAAGCTGTTCGAGGTGATGGGCGACGACGCCGAGATGGACAAGTGCTTCCAGTGCGCAGACGACGTCCTCAACAACGCAGTCGCAGGCATCGCTGAAATCATCAATGTCGACGGTCTCGTGAACGTCGACTTCGAAGACGTGAAGACGGTGATGGGCGAGCAGGGCAAGGCGATGATGGGCACGGCGACGGTCGCCGGCGTCGATCGCGCGCGTCTCGCAGCCGAGCAGGCGGTCGCAAGCCCGCTGCTGGAAGGCGTGGACCTGTCCGGTGCGCGTGGCGTGCTGGTGAACATCACGTCGAGCCGTTCGCTGCGTTTGTCGGAAACGCGCGAAGTGATGAACACGATCAAGTCGTACGCAGCAGAAGACGCGACCGTGATCTTCGGTGCCGTGTACGACGACGCCATGGGCGATGCATTGCGCGTGACGGTGGTGGCAACGGGCCTGGGCCGTGCTGCGAAGAAGCAACAAGCTGCGCCGATGACCCTGCTGCGTACCGGCACGGACAACGCACCGATCGCACACGCGCA
>DATGHJ010000402.1:0-2017 GCA_035308085.1 Trinickia sp.
TGTATTGGTCGACGGCATCCGCCTGCGGGTGGAGCTGTTCGATCTCGTAGCCATAGCGCTCGCGCACGCGGTCGATCATGCCGAGCGTTTCAGCATGCAGGCGCCCCGTGTTCAGCGAAAAGATGCCGATCTTGGCGCCGCGCGACAGGATCGCATGCGTAAGCAGCATGTCTTCCGCCGCGAGGCTGCTCGCTAGCTTGACCTTGGCGTGGCGCGCGCCGATCGCGTCGATCAGCGCGTTCAGGCGCTCGATCTTCGCGGCGAGTGCGTCGCCGATAACCGCGGCCGTATTCGCTGTGCTCATGAGGAAGCCTTTTGCGCAGCTGCCGCAGCCGCGCGGCGGCGGAACAGCGGATTCGGGTTGTCGACAGCCCCTTGATAGAGCACCGAAAACTCCGTGAAAGCTCGCAGCGCGTCGTGGACGTCCTTGTCGGCGCGCACGGCGAACGCGTCGAAGCCGCAGCGCGCCAGATGGTGCAGGTGGTCGCGCGCCACGTCGCCGATCGCGCGCAGCTCGCCCGTCCAGCCGTAGCGCTTGCGCAACAGGTACGCGGTGCTGTAGCCGCGGCCGTCGCGGAACACGGGGAAATCGACGCCGATCAGCGTGATTTTGTCGAAATCGGCGACGATGTCGGCCGGCTCGCTGTCCGGGGCGAGCCAGACGCCAAGCTCAGCTCTGCTCTTGGTCGCGACCAGCGCGTCGCGCGCGGCCTGCCACAAGGCGAGCGGCACGAGCACCTTGCCGGCCGGCAGCGCGTCCACGATGGGCAGCGCGCCGTCTTCCGACGCACGCACGACGGTCCAGTCGTCGCTGATAACCGAGCGGTTCTTGATAATCGAAGTCATCTGCAAAAATCCTTGGCTCAGTCGCGCGTCAAGCGTGCGCCGGTTGACGTGATGCGTACACGCGTTCCTTGAACGGTGCGACGCCGATGCGGTTGTACGTATCGATGAAGCGCTCGCCGTCGACGCGGTTCTCGATGAAGGTATCGATCACCTTCGACATCACGTCCGGCATTTCCTCTGCCGAGAACGACGGGCCGATCACGCGGCCGAGATGCGCGCCCGTTGCGCCGCTGCCCTGCTCGCCGCCGAGCGTCACCTGGTACCACTCGGAGCCGTCCTTGTCGACGCCGAGAATGCCGATGTTGCCGACGTGGTGGTGGCCGCACGAGTTGATGCAGCCCGAGATGTTCAGCGACAGGTCGCCGAGATCGTACACGTAGTCGAGATCGCTGAAACGGTCTTGGATCGCCTGCGCGATCGGCAGCGACTTCGCATTTGCGAGCGAGCAGAAGTCGCCGCCCGGACACGCGATGATGTCGGTCAGAAGGCCGATGTTCGGCGTCGCGAAGCCGTGCTTCTTCGCTTCTTCCCACAATGCGTACAGGTCGCGCTTCTTGACGTTCGCGAGAATCAGGTTCTGCTCGTGCGACACGCGGATTTCGCCGAGCGAGTACCGGTCCGCCCAGTCGGCGACGGCTTCCATTTGGACGTCGGTGGCGTCGCCAGGGGCGCCCACCGCCGGCTTCAGCGACAGCGTCACCGCCGCATAGCCCCGCACCTTGTGCGGATGCAGGTTGCGCTCGATCCAGCGTGCGAACGGCTTGCTTTCGAGCAGATGCTTTTCGAACGACGCGTCGGTATCCGACAGCTTCTCGTATTGCGGCGGCTGGAAGTATTGCGCGACGCGATCGTACTCTTCCTGCGTGAGCGTCGACGGGCCGTCCTTCAGGTGCTGCCATTCCTCTTCGACTTGCTGCGCGAACTTCTCGGCCCCAAGCGCCTTCACCAGAATCTTGATGCGCGCCTTGTACATGTTGTCGCGGCGGCCGAAGCGGTTGTAGACGCGCAGCACGGCTTCGACGTAAGTATTCATGTGCTGCCACGGCAGGAACTCCCGGATCACGGGGCCGACCATCGGCGTGCGGCCCATGCCGCCGCCGACGATCACGCGAAATCCCACTTCGCCGCTGGCAGCGCGCTGCAGATGCAGGCCGATATCGTGGAAGGCGGT
>DATGHJ010000403.1:0-2329 GCA_035308085.1 Trinickia sp.
TTCGCGCCCGAGCCGTCTTCGCCGTCGTCGAACGGCATGCCTCCCGCACCGCCGCCGATCGGGCCGATCGACGCCATCACCGTGCCGCCCTCTTTGTTCATCGTCTTCCCGCTGAGGATCGACAACCCGCCAGCCGGGCACGCCGCGAGCCGATCGGGAATCGCCTGCGAAAACGCGCCGAAAGTCAGCAGATGCAGCAGCTTGCAAGTGAGGCTGCGCATGCCCACGGCCGCCGGACGCTGCGCATTGACGACGCTGCCTTGCGGCAGGACGCAACGCGCTACGCGCAGCAAGCCGCTGTTGAGCAGGATCTCCGGATTCAGCGTGTAAAGCACGTAGACGAAACCGACGAGCGCGAGCGCATGCCGCTCGCGTCCGCCGGTCGGAATGTTCAGCGACGACTGCAGTTGCGGATCGCTGCCCGTGTAGTCGAATTCGACGCCGCCGTCGCGAATGCGCAGCGTGAGCGCGACGCGCATCGGCTTGCCGCGCACCGAGTCTTCGTCGGCGTACTCGGCGAAGAAGTACTCGCCGTCGGGAATGCCACGCAGGATCGTGCGCGCCTGCTCCTCCGAATAGTCGAGCAGCGCGCGCATGCCGGCCTTGAAGCCATCGATGCCGAAGCGCTCGATGATCTCGAGCACACGCCGCTCGCCCGTATGCAGCGACGCGAACTGCGCATGCAAATCGCCGGCGTTCTGCGCGGGCACGCGCACGTTCGCCGCCATCACGCGCAGCAGCGCTTCGTCGAGTACGCCTTGGCGCACGATCTTGGCCGGCGGAAAGCGGATGCCCTCCTGCTCGATCTCGGTCAGCGTGCGCGAGAGCGACGCGGGCACGGCGCCGCCCATGTCGGTGTTATGGATGTGCCCACCGACGAAGCAGACGATCTCGCCCTCGTAGAACACGGGCTTCCACAGCACGATATCGGGCGTGTGCGTCGCGACGAAGCCGCTGTACGCGTCGTTCGTCATGCCGATGTCGCCCGGCTCGTAGTGGTCGATCATGTCGATCACGGGGCCGTAGTCGAGGCCGACGTACCACGTCGCACCGAGCGTCTTCGGCGACGCGAACGTGTGGCCGTCCGGCGTCATGAGCGCGCACGAAAAGTCTTCGGTCTCTTTGACGAAGGTCGAGTGCGCGGTGCGCACGAGCGTGTAGGCCATGCTCTCCGCGGCGGCCACGCAGTAATTCGCAAAGATCTGCAGCACGGACTTGTCGAATGGCATTCGCGGCTCCGGGTTAGTTCGCGCGGACTTGGGAGAGGATCAGGTTGCCGTACGGGTCGACCTGGCCCGAGAAGCCGGGAAGCACGCAGGTCGTGCAGTCGTCCTGCGCGATCACGGCGGGGCCTTCGAGACGCTGTCCGGCGAGCAGCTTCGAGCGCTGGAACAGCGCCGCGTCGCGCAACGCGCCATTCATCCAGACTGTCACGCGTGCATCCGGGACGGCGGGTTCGTCGCTGGCCGCGATCGGCCGCAGCGCGGGCTTCGGCGTTTGCGAGGCGATCACCAAGCGCAACGCGACGACCTGGATCTTTGCGTGCGCATCGCTGTGGCCATAGAGGCGCGCGTGCTCTCGATGGAACGCGTCGCGCACTGCGCCGAGGTCCTGCGTTTCGAGCCACGTTGTGTCGAGCAGCGTATCGATTTCGAACGACTGGCCCTTGTAGCGCATGTCCGCGGAGACGGTGACGCTCACTCGGGCCGCGTCCATCGCAGCGTCATCGCTTTCGCCTCTCTGCCCCGCCAACCACGCGCGCGCCGCCGCATCGAGCGCGCGTTCGTCCTCGCGCAGTTGCATGAGCGACACCGCGTCGAGGTCGTAATACGTCGTCTTCACGAAGTCGTTCTTCGTATCGGCGATCAATCCGCCGAGCGCGCTCAACACGCCAGGCGTCACCGGCACGACGATGTGCTCCATCCCGAGCGCCCGCGCGAAGTAGCACGCGAGCATCGGCCCCGCGCCGCCGAACGGCAGCAGCGAGAACATGCGCGGATCGATGCCGAAGCGCGACACGATCCGGCTCACGCCCGCGTACATCCCCGACACGGAGACATCGACGATCGCCTCCGCCGTCTTGTAGATATCGGAGCCGAGCCGCTGCGCCAAAGCATCGATCGCGCGGCACGCCGCGTCGCGATCGACCTTCACGGAGTTGTACCCGAGGCTCGCGTTGCCGATCACGCCCATGACCGCGAACGCGTCGGTGATCGTCGCGTGTGTGCCGCCGCGTCCGTAGCACACGGGCCCGGGGTTGGAGCCCGCGCTTTCGGGGCCCACCTTGAGCACGCCAAAGTCGTCGACCCATGCGATCGAGCCGCCGCCA
>DATGHJ010000404.1:0-4384 GCA_035308085.1 Trinickia sp.
CTACTACGCGGCGGCGAAGCGGTCGCCGGGGGCTGACGTCGCGCGCGAAACGCTTGAGATCTATGCGCCGCTTGCGAACCGGCTCGGCATTTGGCAGTTGAAGTGGGAGCTCGAGGATCTCGCGTTTCGCTTCGAAGATCCCGATACGTACAAGCGCATCGCGAAGCTGCTCGACGAAAAGCGCGTGGAGCGCGAGACCTATGTCGATAGCGCGATCGAGCGCCTGCAGCAAGAACTGGCTGCCGCGAACATTCGCGCCGACGTCAGCGGGCGGCCGAAGCATATCTATAGCATCTGGCGCAAGATGCGCGGCAAAGAGCTCGATTTCGCCGAGCTCTACGACGTGCGCGCATTTCGCGTGATCGTGCCGGACATCAAGGATTGCTACACCGTGCTCGGCATTGTTCACAACTTGTGGCAGCCGATCCCGAAGGAATTCGACGATTACATTTCGCGTCCCAAGCCGAACGGCTATAAGTCGCTGCATACCGTGGTAATCGGCGATGACGGCCGTGCGTTCGAAGTGCAGATCCGTACGCAGGAGATGCATCAGTTCGCCGAATATGGTGTTGCCGCGCACTGGCGCTACAAGGAAGCGGGAGCGCGCGGCTATGGCGGCCAGGTCACCGCAAGCGAAAAATACGACGAGAAGATTGCGTGGCTGCGTCAGCTGCTTGCATGGAAGGACGACGTCGCCGAGGGCGAGCAGGGCGCGAGCAAACCATGGGAGCAATTGCGTCAGGCGACGCTCGATGACGATCACATCTACGTGCTCACGCCGCAGGCGCGCGTGATCGCGTTGCCGCAAGGCGCGACGCCGATCGACTTCGCGTATCACCTGCATAGCGAGCTGGGCCACCGCTGCCGCGGTGCGCGCGTCGAGGGCGCAATGGTGCCGCTCAACACGCCGCTGCAAAACGGTCAGACGGTCGAGATCGTCGCCGTGAAAGAAGGCGGCCCGTCGCGAGACTGGCTCAACCCGCAGCTCGGATATCTGCAAAGCCACCGGGCGCGGCAGAAGGTGCGTGCGTGGTTCAACGCAATCGAATTGCAGGAGAACATCGCTGCCGGACGTGCGTTGGTCGAAAAGACGCTGCAGCGCGAAGGCCGGACCTCGGTCAATCTCGATCAGCTTGCCGCGAAGCTCGGCTTCAAGGCGCCCGACGATCTGTTCAACGTCGTCGGCAAGGAAGAGTTCAGTCTGCGCAATATCGAGCACGCGCTCTCCGATGCGCCACCGCCCGAGCCCGAGGTCGAGGCGCCCGAGCAGTTCGAGAAGCGCAGCAGCGGGGCGAGCGTGGCGCACGGTGCGTCGGCGGGCGTGCTTGTCGTCGGCGTCGACGCGCTCTTGACGCAGCTCGCGCGCTGCTGCCGGCCCGCACCGCCCGATGCGATCAGCGGTTTCGTCACGCGTGGCAAAGGCATGTCGATACATCGCAGCGATTGCGCGACGTTTCAGCGGATGGCAGCACGCGCGCCCGAGCGTGTATTGGAGACGGCGTGGTCCGCCGATGTGCTTGGCGGGCGCGGCTCGTCGGTCTACCCGATCGATCTCGCGATCGAAGCGGTGGATCGCCAAGGACTCTTGCGTGACATCTCCGAAGTCTTCGCTCGCGAGAAGATGAATGTGATCGGCGTGAAGACGATGAGTCGTCGCAACGTAGCGTTCATGCAGTTCACTGTCGAAGTGTCGAACGCGGCGCAAGTGCAGCGTGCGTGCACACTGCTTGGCGAGGTGGGTGGCGTCGTGCGGGCGTCGCGCAAGTCGTGAGTCTGCGTGATCGTGACTGACGTGACGTCGCAGAAACGTTTATCGGCCCAAGCCTCGAACAGCACACGATAACTTTTTTTAATGTCGATGCATAAAAGTGCTTGCCAAGTATTGGTAGGCTCCATATAATTTCAGCTTCTTCAGGCTCGTAGCTCAGCTGGTTAGAGCACCACCTTGACATGGTGGGGGTCGTTGGTTCGAGTCCAATCGAGCCTACCAACGAAATCGAAATCCTGGTTCGCCAGGGTTTCAAAGAAACGCAGAAAGCGCCTAGGCGCAAAAGGCGAATACGGTTATGACACCGCGAACGTTTACCGAAGTTCTTTCGGAGCGACGCTAGTCGAGGACCTCTTTCGCCTTGTAGTTTGCTGAAAAGTGAATGCGGCCCCTCGAAAGCGGGGCCGCATTTTTTTTGTCGACCCGAGTTGGCGCTTCAGCGCTTGCTCGGGTCCCATGCAACGCCGCCGCTCTTTGGTCGCCTGTTCGCTGTGAGTCCGCTGCTTGCTGGCTGAAAGCGATTTGTTGTTGCCAACACACTGTTTCACGTGCCGCCTTGCGCGGGCATTTCGGAGAACACAATGGTTTCGATACGTCTGCCTGACGGTTCGGTTCGACAGTACGATCATCCGGTGACGGTTGCCGAAGTCGCGGCCTCGATCGGCCCCGGTCTCGCGAAGGCCGCGCTCGGCGGCAAGCTCGACGGCGAGCTGGTCGATACGTCGACGCTGATCGATCGCGATGCGGCGCTTGCGATCGTCACCGAAAAAGATGCGGACGGCCTCGACATCATTCGCCATTCGACGGCGCACTTGCTCGCGTACGCTGTGAAAGATCTCTACCCGGAAGCGCAAGTGACGATCGGTCCGGTGATCGACAACGGCTTCTACTATGACTTCTCCTATCAGCGTCCCTTCACGCCGGAAGATCTCGAGAAGATCGAAAAGCGCATGCAGGAACTCGCGAAGAAAGACGAGCCGGTGTCGCGCCGCGTCGTGTCGCGCGATGAGGCCGTCGACTATTTCAAGAGTATCGGCGAGAAGTACAAGGCCGAGATCATCGAGTCGATTCCGGCCAGCGACGAAATCAAGCTTTACGCCCATGGCGGCTTCACCGATTTGTGCCGTGGCCCGCACGTGCCGTCCACGGGCAAGCTGAAGGTCTTCAAGCTGATGAAGGTCGCAGGCGCGTACTGGCGCGGCGACTCGAAGAACGAGCAGCTGCAGCGCATCTATGGCACGGCTTGGACGAAGAAGGAAGACCAGGACGCGTACCTGCACATGCTCGAAGAGGCGGAGAAGCGCGACCACCGCAAGCTCGGCAAGCAACTCGACCTCTTCCATATGCAGGACGAATCGCCGGGCATGGTGTTCTGGCATCCGAAGGGCTGGTCGCTGTGGCAGCAGGTCGAACAATACATGCGGCGCCGCGTGAACAACGACGGCTACCTTGAGATCAAGACGCCGATGATCATGGACCGCTCTCTGTGGGAAGCGTCCGGTCACTGGCAGAACTATCGTGAAAACATGTTCACGACGGAATCGGAAAAGCGCGACTACGCGATCAAGCCGATGAACTGCCCGGGACACGTGCAAGTGTTCAAGCACGGTCTGCGTTCGTATCGCGATCTGCCGCTGCGTTACGCCGAGTTCGGCTCATGCCATCGGAACGAAGCGTCGGGCGCGCTGCACGGTTTGATGCGCGTGCGCGGCTTCGTGCAGGACGATGCTCATATCTTCTGTACCGAAGAGCAGTTCATTGCCGAGTCGATCAAGTTCAATACGCTTGCGATGAGCGTCTATCAGGACTTCGGCTTCGACAAGATCGACATCAAGCTGTCGCTGCGCCCTGAGCAGCGCGCGGGTACCGACGAGATCTGGGATCGCGCCGAGCAAGGTCTGCGCGACGCGCTGACCGCCTGCGGCCTCCAGTGGGAAGAGCTCGAGGGCGAGGGTGCGTTCTACGGACCGAAAATCGAGTACCACATCAAGGATGCGCTCGGCCGTTCGTGGCAGTGCGGCACGCTCCAGCTCGACATGGTGCTGCCGGAGCGCCTCGGCGCGGAGTACGTGGCCGAGGACAACAGCCGTCGCCGGCCGGTGATGCTGCACCGGGCAATCGTCGGATCAATGGAGCGTTTCCTCGGAATTCTGATCGAGCACCATGCGGGTGCGATGCCTGCGTGGCTCGCGCCGGTGCAGGTCGTCGTGATGAACATTGCCGAAAATCAGGCCGAATATGCGCAAAATCTGACCCAATCGTTGCAAAAACAAGGGGTTAGAGTCGAGGCTGATTTGCGCAACGAGAAAATTAGCTATAAAATACGCGAGCACACGCTAGAAAAAGTGCCGTATCTGCTTGTGGTCGGTGACAAAGAGCGTGATGCACAAACGGTAGCCGTGCGTGCCCGTGGCGGTGTCGATCTGGGCGTCATGCCGATCAGCACCTTCGTTGAGCGCCTGCGTGAAGACGTAGAGGCGTTCAAGTAAGCCATCCGGCAGCGCGGCTCGTTTTTTTAATTTTTAGAGGAAACAAAACATCGCTACTGATAAGTCGCATCGCATCAACGGTGAGATTTCGGCACCCGAGGTGCGTCTAGTCGGAGTCGACAACGAA
>DATGHJ010000405.1:0-6287 GCA_035308085.1 Trinickia sp.
TTCGCGTCCGAGCCGGACAGGCCGTAGTAGACCTTCTTCATCCCCGCCGGCGCCCAGTCGATGATGCGCGACGAAAGCTCGATGATCGTATCGGTCGAATGGCCCACATACGTGTGGTAGTACGCGAGCTTTTTCGCCTGCTCGTAGATCGCCTCGGCCACTTCGGTGCGGCCGTAGCCGATGTTCACGCAGTAGAGGCCCGCGAACGCGTCGATGAACGTGCGGCCTTCGTGGTCTTCGATGCGGATGCCTTTCGCGCCCGTCACGATGCGGCCCGGCAGCGCGCCGCTCGCGTGGTCGTGGGCGTGCGTCGACGGGTGCATGAAGTGCGCGCGGTCAGCGGAAAAGAGTGTGTCGAGTTGGGTCATGAGTTGCTCCTTCAGTTGGATCAGGCCGCCGCTTGCGCTTGCGTTGGCGTTGGCGTTGGCGTTGGTGTTGTGCCGGAGGTCACCGGCAAGCCGAGCTGGCCGAGGCAGAAGTATTTCGTTTCGACGAACGGCTCGAAGCCCTCGGCGCCGCCTTCGCGGCCGAGCCCCGATTGCTTCATCCCGCCGAACGGAATCGGCGCGCCCGTGAACTTCACGCCGTTGACCGACACCATCGCAAACGCCAAGCGGCGAATCAGCTGGAAGATCGTGTTCACTACTGCGCCGGGCTCAACGGCGTGCCGCGCGGGCAATGGGAAGCGGCGTGCGCGTTGTCGCTCTCGCCATGGCGCACCTATGCGAGCGTGGTGCTGCAGCAAGCGATTCGCCCGGTGATCCCCGCGCTCGGCAACTACCTGGTGGCGATGTTCAAGGACACGCCGGTGGTCTCCGCGATCACCGTGATCGAGCTCATGCAGCAGGCGAAGAACATCGGCTCCGAAACGTTCCGCTATCTCGAGCCGCTCACGCACATGCATCGCAACGGCAAGCTCGTGCCCGCCTCGCCGCGGCATCTACGCGAGGTGCGCAGCAAGATCGGCATGGTGTTTCAGAGCTTCAATCTGTTCCCGCACATGACGGCGCTGCAAAACACGATCGAAGCGCCGATGCGCGTGCTCGGCATGACGCGCAAGGACGCCGTCGAGCGCGCCAAGGACCTGCTCTCGCTCGTCGGCCTCGCCGACAAGTGCGAGTACTACCCTTCGCAGCTCTCGGGCGGCCAGCAGCAGCGCGTCGCGATCGCGCGCGCGCTCGCGATGCGTCCGAAGGTGATGCTGTTCGACGAAGTGACCTCCGCGCTCGACCCCGAGCTGTGCGGCGAAGTCCTCAACGTGATCCGGCGGCTCGGCAGCGAGCACAATCTGACGATGCTGATGGTCACGCACCAGATGGGCTTCGCGAAAGACTTCGCCGACCGCGTGTGCTTCTTCTCGCAAGGCAAGATCATCGAGCAAGGGCCGCCGCAGCAGTTCTTCACGTCGCCGCAGCACGAGCGGACCAAGCAATTCCTGCGCGCGGTGCGCGAAGCGCTTTGAGGCAAGAGAAAAGCAGGAAACGCGGCATGGCGTATGCGGCCTTCTCTTGGGACTTGGGAACCAGCGTGGTTCTCAGAGCATGACAAGGAGAGCAAGATGACCAACGACTATGCCGGACGATCGCACGACGAACGCTACGCCGCGCGCAAGCACAAGAAGCTGAAATCGCAAGAGCCGCCGGGCGGAGAGATGGCTGTTGAAGGGACCGAACCCGATGCTGCGCACAGCTGCGGCGAGCTTTCGGAGAAAGGCAAGGAAGCCTGGCGCAAGGGAACGGGAATCGACGGGGGCGGCAAGTGTTCTTGAGCGCGACGGCTCTCGATACACCGCCATCGCGATCCAGATGCCGCGCTCCCCGTCAGTGCGTACGTATCAAGCAATCGAATGAAATACGGCTCAATGAAGACGCGCAATCGCTTCGACGATCGTGTCTCCATCGGCCGTGAGACGAGGGCGCGTGGTGCCGCACGCGAGTTCTTCGAGTGCCACGAGCTGTCGTTCGAGGAGGGCGTTGAGTTCGGCACGGTCCGCGATCTCGTCGGCGGCATCCTTGACTAGCAATAGGGTTGCGAATTCATGAGGGCTCAGCATGTTCATTCCCGCTTTCGGTCAGTAGAAGCGACTTGATTCCAAATTGGCACTCGGCAATTTTTGCCCAACCGGGTTTAAATAAAAAGTATTAAGAATATCTGCGGCGGTAAATCGAATAGGCGGCACGAATTACTCAATGCCGCGAATTGCTAATGAATCCGGTAATTTTTTTCCCGCATCCCGTGGACGTTAGGCCAGCCATTGCAGAACGGGGCGAAGCATCTCGAATACTAGAGCCCAGCTGGCGGGCTTGCAATCAGTAGCCGCCCGTATTTATGGGCTTCGTCTACGTCGAAACAAAGCGCAATAGCAGATCTTTTTAATGAATTTCAATGCTTCAAATAACGTGACTTATTAGAGCAGCCTTTTATGTCAGCCGTTGCGTTGCTGCTGCACGGCACAAACCGCCATAGGCCCGTGTCGCAAGCTTGAACACGAATTGAAGGCGACCTTTCCCGGCGCCCGCTGAATCGTCTTCGGACCCGAACTGAAGAAACACGGCACGCACCTGCTTTGAACGGATCTTTTCGTCGCTTGCAAACTTTACGGCCCATTTGCAAACGTTGCGTGCGCGAGGCGTTTCATTCGGCGTCGAGCGCCGAGTACTACGGGAGTGCCGAGTACCACGGATTAACGCCCGAAAGCGTCATCGAGTTGGGTGCGCAGGTGGTCATCTGATGCCAAGACGCTTGCGCATGGCCGCGTTGAGGCGCTGCCGGCACTTCGCGTAGCCGTCCCACGGATCACCCTTGAGCGCATCAAGACGCTCGTGCAGATTGCCGACGGTCCATTGGTCTGCGCTCGTCGTGTGCTCGACTTCATCCCACGCGAGCGGCACCGAAACCCCGAGCCCCGCCCGCGCGCGCGCCGAGAACGCCGCGATCGTGCTAGAGCCGCGGTTGTTGCGCAGGTAGTCGACGAAGATTTTTTTCTGGCGGTTTCGCTTGCCCATCTTTGCGCTAAAGCGCTCGGGCAGCGTGCCCGCCATGTGCTGCGCGATCGCCTGCGAAAACGCCTTGAGGTCCTCCCAGCCGAGCGCCTTCGCCAGCGGCACCACCACGTGGAGCCCCTTGCCCCCGCTCGTCTTGCACCAGGATTCGAGCCCGAGATCGCCAAGCAGCTCGCGCGTGAGCTGCGCCGCCTCGATCATCCTGTCCCAGCCCAGCGAAGGGTCCGGGTCGAGATCGAACACCATCCGGTCCGGTTTCTCCAACGCCGAAGCGGCGCCGTTCCAGGTGTGAAATTCGATCACGTCCATCTGCGCCGCACCGATCAGCGCCTCCACGCTCTCGATCGTCAATAGCGGTGCATGGCCCGGGTCGAGCCCCTTGTGCTGCGTGACGTGCGGCAAGGCGAGCCGGCTCGCGTGCTTCTGGAAGAACTGCTCGCCGCCGATGCCGTTCGTGGCGCGCACGAACGCAACCGGCCGGTCTGCGAGATGCGGCAGCATCCGCGGCGCGATCCACTCGTAGTAGTGCACGAGGTCGAGCTTGGTCGCACCCGTGCTTTCGTCGATCACGCGCTCCGGATGCGAGATCCGCACCCCGGCGACGGTCGATTCGTCAGATGCCTCGGCTTTTGCCGTGCCTTTTGCTGTCCGCTTCGCCGGCTTCCTGGTTGTGTTCTCGCTAGCGGCGGCGTTTGCGCGCGGCGCCTCCTGCACGATCTCGCGCGCGGGCTTGTCGCGGCGCAGGCTGATGAACGACGCCTGACGCACGATGCCGTCGCTCGTCCACTGTGAGAAGCTGCACTCCGCGACGCGTTCGGGCTTCACCCAATGCACGGCCGTGCGGCTGCGCTCGGGCGGTACGCTTGCGAACGGCATCGCCTCGGTTTCGCGCACCGCCAATTCCTGCTTCACCGCGCGCAATGTGGCCGAATCGAAGCCCGTGCCGACACGGCCCGCGTATTGCAGCCGACGCCGTGCGTCATACACGCCGAGCAGCAGCGCACCGAACCCGCTGCGGCTTCCGGCTGGCTCACTGTAGCCGCCGATCACGAACTCCTGGCGCCGTCGGCAGCGCAGCTTGATCCACGACGGGCTTCGCTTGGAGACATAGTGGCTGTCGCGCCGCTTGCCGACGATGCCCTCCAGCGCCATCTCGCAGGCGCTTTGCAGCAAGTCGTCCGCGTCGCTTGCAAAGTCTTCCGAAAAGCGCAGCACGTCGCCGCCGGCGTTTGCCAGGAGCGCGCGCAGCAGCGCGCGCCGCTGCACCAGCGGCACCTCGCGCAAGTCATAGCCGTTCAGGTAAGGCAAGTCGAACAGAAACAGCACGATGTCCTGCGGACGATCGGCATCGAACGCGTTTTGCAGGGCCTGGAAGTCCGGCACGCCGCGCTCGTCGAGCACGGCAGCCTCGCCGTCGAGCCATGCCGAGTCGAGCTCGAGTGCGGCCAACGCCTCGCACTGCTTGACGAATTTCCCGCTCCAGTCGAGACCCGAGCGCGTGAAGATGCGCACCGGCTTGGCAGCTTTCCGATCGAGTCGCGCGAGCACGCGGTACCCATCGAACTTGATCTCGTACGACCAGTCGTCGCCCGGCGCAATGGCATCGACAAGCGTCGCGAGCTGCGGCTTGAGCGTCTCCGGCAGCGGCGACTTCACGGCCCCTTCGATCGACGGCGATGCCGCGAGCTGGCGCAGCGACGCCGCGCCGCGCGTGGCGGCAAGATCGGGACGCCCCGTCTTCGCCTCGCCCGCACGGGGCGAGGATGCCGGTTTGACGAGCGATTTGACGGCTTTGCCCGCCTGTTTTCCATCGTCACGCGTGAGCACGCTGCCGGGCCGCTCGGCGAGCACATCGAATTCGTCCTCGCTGCGCGCCTCGTCATCGCGCTCCTTGATCAGCAGCCACTGCTCTTTGTCGCCGCCGCCGCGCATGCGGCTCTTCACGAGCACCCAGCCGCCGTGCAGCTTCTCGCCGTCGAGCCGGAATTTCAGCTTGCCTGACGCGTAGGCGTCGTGCGCCGCCTGCTCGCCGTTCTCGGGCTCCCAAGTGCCGCGATCCCAGATGAGCACGGTGCCCGCGCCGTAGTTGCCCTCCGGAATCTCGCCTTCGAACGAGCCGTATTCCAGCGGGTGATCTTCGACGTGGACGGCCAGACGCTTGACCGAAGGGTCCAGGCTCGGCCCTTTCGGCACGGCCCACGACTTCAGCGCGCCGTCCAGTTCGAGGCGAAAGTCGAAATGGAGCCGCCGAGCATCGTGCTCCTGAATCACGAAGGACAGTGCGTGCCCGTTCGGGTCGCCATGGTCTTTCGCGCGAGCCGGCGCTCGGCTGCCGCGCGGCGTTCCCGACGGTTCAGGCGTCTTTTCGAAGCGGCGTTTGCGCCGGTAGGTTGCCAGTTTCTGCGCCATGATCGATTGCCTCTGTTGCTTGCGCGTAAGTCCTCACGCGGCGCGGCGGCGCAGCCGTTGCGGCTTCGCCCACCTCCTTGGTCGTGCCGTAATGGCCCTTCTCGTACTCGAAGCCGCGCACGGCCACCCGCTGCATGCGCGAGTGGCCGGCTGACTTTGCAATCCTTGCAATGCTTGTCGTAATAGCTGCATTCCGAAAGCTCGACGCAGCGAACGGTACCGTCATCGTCGAGCGATGCCCATCACCAGCGTGATCAGGAAAATCACGAGAAAGATATAGAACAGGACCTTCGCAATCGCCGCCGCTCCGGCTGCGATACCGCCGAAGCCTAAGACAGCTGCGACGATCGCGATGATGAAGAAAATCAGCGCATATTGAAGCATGGCACCTCCCTCCTTATAGCCCGCCAATGGGCGGTAGACGTTGTTGCAAGGCGGCTTCGCACTGCCGCTGGTCGAGCTCGCCGCAGCTTCGTTCAAGGCTTGGATTTGTGCTGATGCGCGCCCTTTTGCGCTCTGTCGACCCTCAGTCGAACCTCAGTTGGCCCTCAGTTGACCCTCAGTTGACCCATGCCGCTCAGCCGCGCCGGCCGGCACAGTGGCGCTACCGGCGTTCATTCCCATACTTGCAAGCGATGTACCCGTTCAGCCCGCATGCCTCGCAGCGAGGTCGGTCGTTTAGGATTTCGATATTTCCGTTTCGTCCACGTGCCCAGGCGTTTGCATCGGATCGAAATCAGGGAAACGATGCTTTCCTTTGCGGTTCTACTTGCGCCCAAGCGCCTGCACTCTGAACAGTCCGCTATGCAAGACAACCGGCGCGCCACCGCTCTCCGCGAGCGCGTTCACGCAGACCGTGTGGATGCGCGTGCGCCC
>DATGHJ010000406.1:0-2005 GCA_035308085.1 Trinickia sp.
AACCCACTATTGAAGCATATCTGTCAAGCGCCCGTGGTCCGCGTGGTTCGTCGCTCGCCACGGGCTCGCGCCTGTCTATCAGGCGCAATACAGGCGCAATACAGGCGCAATACAGGCGCAATACAGCCGCAATTCGGCTGCAAGACGCGCCAAATGTCCGCTAACTATGGGCGTTCAGGCGATTTGCAACAATAGACCTTTCAGGTATTCGCCTTCCGGGAACGCCGTCAGGAGCGGGTGATCGACCCCGGCGCCCAGGCGCTTCAGGATGCGGGCGTCGACGCGTGCGTCCGCTGCGGCGCCCGCGACGATCTTCTGGAACAGGTCGGAATCGATCGCGCCCGAGCACGAGTACGTGAACAGCAGGCCGCCCGGGCGCAGCAGCTTGAAGCCGGTCAGATTGATGTCCTTGTAGGCGCGGGCGGCGCGGTCCACGTGCTCGCGCGACGGCGCGAATTTCGGCGGATCGAGCACGACCAGGTCGAAGCGCTCGCCCTCGTCGTAGAGTCGGCGCAGCGTCTTGAACGCGTCGGCGTCGAGCCATTGCGCGCGGCTCGCGTCAAAATCGTTCGCGACGACGTTCTCTTTCGCGAGCGCCAGTGCTTCGCCCGACGAATCGATCGACACCACGTGTTTCGCGCCGCCTTTGAGCGCGGCCAGCGAGAAGCCGCCCGTGTAGCAGAAGCAGTTGAGCACGTCGCGCTCGGCCGCGTACGCCTGGACTAGCGCGCGGTTGTCGCGCTGGTCGACGTAGAAGCCGGTTTTGTGGCCCGAGCGGACATCGACGTGATAGCGCACGCCGTTTTCGTTCGTGATCAGCGTGTCGGGCGGCGGGTCGCCGGCCAGCACGCCGGTGGTTTGCGCCAGACCTTCCTTCTCGCGGATCGACACGTCCGAGCGCTCGTAGACGTTGGGGCAGCCGGTCGCGCCGACGAGCGCCGCGACGATCGCTTCCTTCCACGCTTCGACGCCTGTCGCCATGAACTGGCAGACGAGCTGGCTGCGCTTTTCTGCATCGTCCGCGATGTAGTAATCGACGATCAGACCCGGCAGGCCGTCCGCTTCGCCGAAGATCAACCGCACCGCGCCCGTGTCATGGACGAGCGCCTGGCGGTGGGCAATCGCGCGCTGCACGCGGCGCTTGAAAAAGGCGTGATCGATCGGCTCGGCCTCATCGAAGCTCCAGGCTCGCACGCGGATCTGCGACTGCGGGCTATACGCGGCGCGCGCGAGAAAGCGGCCGTCGTGCGCGCGCACGATGACGGTGGCGCCCGGGGCGGGCTTGCCGTCGATGCGGTCGATCGCGTTCGCATAAACCCACGGATGGCGGCGCAGCAGCGATTTTTCCTTCGACGGTTTCAGCGTTACGGTATTCATAGATGATCAAAATCAAGTTTCTGCCGCGCGGATTGTGCGTGACGGGTGATGGCTGTGTCGACTGGGGCGCGGTTTGAGCGGCATCGCCGAGCGGGAACATAGCGGTCGGGGCCGCGCCCCGCTCGCGGAGAGATCGACGGCCGGTCTGCGCCGCTTATGAGCGGGGTATTCAGTCGCGCTTCTTCGCGCGCGGATGCGCCTTGTCGTACACCTGGGCGAGATGCTGAAAATCGAGCGCGGTATAGACCTGCGTCGCGGTGATGCTCGCGTGCCCGAGCAGTTCTTGCACCGCGCGCAGATCGCCGCTCGATTGCAGCACATGCGTCGCGAACGAATGGCGCAGCACGTGCGGATGGACGTTGGCCGGAATGCCGGCCGCGAGCGCTGCGCGCTTCACGCGGTCGCGCACGACGTTCGGCGACATCCGGTTGCCGCGCGCCGACAGAAACAGCGGATGCGGGTCTTGCTTGACGAATTCGCCGCGCACCGCGAGCCACGCGTTGAGCGCATCGAGCGCCTTGCTGCCCACGGGCACGATGCGGCGCCGGTTGCCCTTGCCGAGCACTTCGACTTCGGCGGAATCGAGCTTGAGCCAGCCGGCGGAACGGTAGCCGCTGGCGTCGGCGAA
>DATGHJ010000407.1:0-15541 GCA_035308085.1 Trinickia sp.
TGCTGAATGGTGACGAAGCGATCGGGGTGGGGTGGACGTGCGTTATGCTTGGCGTCAGCCATGATCACCTCCCTTGTCGAGCTGGTGGTGGTCAGCGGGCCGTGAGTGTTGGACGCACTCACGGCCCGCCGGGGGTAAATCGCAGTCCTTGCGCCGTCCCTGGCGGGCCGTCACAAGGCCGCGATTTCTCCCACCACGGCCCTCAACACCCCCTCTTCATCTTCCGCCAGCCCCCGATGGACCCACGACACCATCTGCTGAAACTCCGCATCATTGGTCAGCCTCGAACCGAACTCATGGCGAAGCAGTAGCTCAACTGCGGCGCGCGATAGCTGCACTTCATCGTCGACCCCGGCGGCGCGCAACGCAGCAATCCGCTCGCGCATCAGCTCCGAAACGCCACCGCTTGCCGACGACAGGCGCGCTGCCTGCCCGTCGCGCACAGCCTTGCCGCCCGCCACTGGCGCACGCTCCCCACGCCGGGCCCGTTCGGCCAATTGCTGACGCAGCACCGCCATAGCTTGATTGAGCGTGGAAATAGGGTCCATGAGTTGGCTCCGATATCAATGGCGCGTAGGAGAAATTTGATAGCCCGATAACAAAACGTGGCTATCCGGCATATCAGCGGAGAGCGCTGTCACTCCTTGCTCGAAGGAGGGCATCGATTCGATCCGAGCGATAACGGCTTCAACATAACCATTGATAGCCGGATGCCGCTCATTCAACGCCAACCCCCGCTTCAATTGTTCGAGCGCCTGTCCGAACCGATCTTCACTCAGATCAAGCAGCCCGGATTTGAACACGCGCAGTGCGTCTGTTTCCTCAAGCCGGTCGAGCGGCCCCCACGCCAACGCCGCTTCCTGCACGCGCTGATCCATCAGTTCCAGAAAGCCCAGCATGAATCTCGCCACGTCGAACTCCGGCTCGAGGGCGAGTGTCTGCGTGAAATCCACGCGCGCCTCCGCGCGGCGCTGCTGACCCGCGTAGATCGACGCCCGCAAAAACCACAGGCGATGGTCTCGAGGCCACCGCGCCAGCGCGTCGTTGATCAGCGAAAGTGCGTCTTCGTCCGGCCCGTTCAGCGCAGCGACAATAGCCGCCATCGCGTCATCATCGCAAGGCACGGAGGTTTGCAAGGGTGTAGTCGTCATCGTTGGTCATCCGATAAGGTGCATCTGCCGCGCGTCGCCGAGCCGCTCTCGCAACTCGATCAGCGCCGCGCGGTGCAATTGCGAAATCCGGCCTTTGCTGAGGCCGAGAATGTCGCCGATCTGCTCGAAGCCGAGCCCATGAAAATAATGATAGTGAATGATCTTTCTCGTGCGCTCGGGCAGCAACCTGACTGCGGCAATCAGCCGTTCCTTCGTCTGCCGCCATGCGACGCCGTGATAGGCAGTGCCGTAAGGCATCGTCGGCGGCGGCTCGTCGGGGTTCGCCACCATGCCCGTATCGTCGAGCATGAAGCCGATCGCCAGCCCCGCCGCCAACATGGCAAGCATCTCGAAGGTGTCGCCTTTACGGCCCGTGCCTGTATCGCGCCGCGCGCCGTTGTCGTCTTCCGCGTCGAGCTTCAATGAAGCGATGCGTTCCTTGCGCACGCGCCGTGTGAACGAGATCTGCTCTTGTCCGTCGGTCAGCTTCTCGACGCCGCCCAGAATGCTGCCCTTCAGCCGTAACGCGCAGAACGTTTCGAACGTCACGCCGCGCGCGGGATCGTATCGGTCGATCGATTCCAGCAGCCCGATGCAGGCGAGCTGCTGGTAATCCTTGAACTCGACGTCGTCGCGGTGTCGTCCGGCAAAAAGCTGTGCGGCAATGGCGCGAGCGTAAGGGAGGTAGCGCACGAACACGGTTTCGCGGGCTTCAGCGCCGCCTTCGTCCAAAAACGCGCGCCACAGTTTCTGCTCGTCGATGGACAGGCCTCGGCTCAAGCCCCGGTCCGCGTCGTTCTGAACGTCGATCTGCTGCGTCATCTAAAACTGCCCAGCACGCCGCGCAGCACCAGTCCCCAGCCGTCGATCAGCACGAACATCAGCA
Source organism: Trinickia sp. (assembly GCA_035308085.1). GTDB lineage: Bacteria > Pseudomonadota > Gammaproteobacteria > Burkholderiales > Burkholderiaceae > Trinickia_A. The sequence goes on from DATGHJ010000407.1 coordinate 2,038, forward strand.
CTTTCAGCGGAAGCGATATTGTCGCCGGCGGCACCATCAGCATGCCCAGCGAGAGCAGCACGCTCGAGACGACGAGGTCGATCAGCAAGAACGGCAGCAGCACCACGAAGCCGATCTGAAACGCGACGCGCAACTCGTTCAGGATGAACGCCGGTGTCAATTGAAGCAGGCTGACGTCGGCCGCGGCGTCGGGCAGCGGCTTGTGTGACAGTTCATACATGAGCCGCAATTCGTCATCGCGAACCTGTCGGAGCATGAAATCCCGGATCGGCGCGGCGCTCAAGTCCAGCGCGCGGCCTAGCTCGATCTGTCCGCTCATGAACGGCTGCAAGGCGTCGTGGTTGATCGTCTCGAGCGTCGGCATCATCGCGAATGCGGTCAGGAAGAGCGCCAGGCTGATCAGGACCGGCGTCGGCGGAGTCTCTGGCATGCCGAACGCATGGCGGATCATCGAAAGCACAATGACGATGCGAATGAAGGCCGTCATCGAAACGACCAGCGCAGGCCCGATGCTGAGCATGGTCAGCAGCGTGGCGGTGCGTACCGCCTCTGATACGCCTTTTCCGTTTCCCGCGATGTTGCTTGCGGAGCCGGTGAACGAGAATGTGGCGATGTCGGCGGCGTGGGCGGGCGGTGCTGCGATGGCCGAAGCCGCGTGCAGTGCGGCGAGCCCAAGCGCACCGAGCAACAAAATCAGCACGGCTGGACGCATGAAATGCGATAAGCGTTGCGACCGCAGCGGGCTCAATAACAGTCCCGTCATCATGCTGCGGGCTCCAAAAGCGTTTTTGATTGCGCGTCGAGCGGTTTTACACCGCCAGCATCGGCCACGAGCAGCACGGTGCGGCCATCGTAGTCGACGAGATAGAGCGTGGCGCGCGCGTTCAAGCGCGTCGTCTCCACGACTGCCAGCCGCTTGGCGGAGGTTCGCGCGGCGCCAAGTCCAGCGCCGCCCTGCGCGAGCAGACGCCGCCGCAGAAAGAAAATCGCCGCCACGCCGAGCGCGAGGCACACGGCGAGCGCCAACCCGACACGCACCGGATCGACGCCCCCATGCGCGAGCGTGTCCGTGAGCGTGAGCGCTGCGGGCGACGATGCGCCCGCGGCGGCCGATGCCTCCCATATCGCGGAGGCTTGCTGAGGGGCGGTCATCTAGCGCTCTGCGAGGATTTCGGTGATGCGAATGCCGAACTGTTCGTCGATGGCGACGATCTCGGCGCGCGCGATGGTCCGGTTGTTCAACTGAACGTCAATGTCGTCGCCGACGTGGCGGTCGAGCTTGAGCACGGCGCCGTTCTGCAAGTTCATCAGATCTTTGATCGCGATTTCGGTCGAGCCGATCCGGATGTCGAGCGTGACCTTGACGTCGTTGACGAGGTCCAGGCTCGGATTGGCCAACTGAATTTCGCTTGCCGGTTTGGCGGGCGTTTGCTCGGGAATGTCGACGCGCATGACGAGCGGTCGGGCGGCGGTTGGTAGCGTCATGATTGATCCTGCGATTCGATCGCGTTCATCTGGATGGAAAGTTGTTCGCCGCTGCGGCCGAGGTGTCCGGCGCCGATGACGGAAGGCGGGTAGCCAGCCTCGCCGACGACGAGCGATATCGGCGCCTCAAGCGGGCGGCCGAGGGCGATGACATCACCGGGTGCCAGATCGAGCAGCTCGGCGATGGTGAGCTCGGCTTGCCCGAGCATGGCCGAGACGGAGCACTTGACGGCGGCGAGGGCGTCGGCGCGCGTGCTAAGCGGCGAGCTGACAGGCGGCGAATCGGTACTCGGCTGACGAAGCGCGGCGCGGTGTTCCCACACGCGTGGCGTGGCGCACGCGATCGAGAGCAGCGTATCGCCGGATCGCTCGTCGAGCAGTCGAAAATGCGCGCCTCCATGCGCAAGCCGCAGTGGTGCGCGGGCCGAGTCGGTTTGGCGCTGTGGTGTGACGGGTGGTATGCCCGCCGCGGCGGCGAGTGCGTCGAAGAGCGCATCGGCGAGCGTCTTCTCGAACAGCGTCAGCGCTTCGGGGCGGCTCGCTTGCGTCGCCTTCATGAGGTGCTCGGGCAAGTCGAGCGCGCGATTGGCAAGGCGTGCAAACGCGCGCGGTGCGACGGCCCACCAGACGTGCTGCCCGCACGACCACACTTGCGCATCGTTGGGAAAGGTGAAATCGCTGCGCGGTGCAATCGGGGCCACGGTTTCAAAGCGCACGGCGGCATCGTTGAACCACGCCCGCAGGCAAGGCTGCACTGCCGCGTCGAAGAGCGAGCGCGCATCGGCGAAATCGTTCTCGCTGGGCGGATACCAGCGGGTTGCCGCGACGCTCATCCTTGTCCTCGCATTTGAAACAGCTGCATGATCATTTCGTTGGCAGTGCTGACAACTTGAGAAGACGCCTGGAAGCCGCGCTGAATCAGAATCATCTGGCCGAACTCGGTCGACAGGTCGACGTTCGACGCCTCCGCTGCCCCGGCTTTGATCTCGCCCACACCTGGCCCTTTGCTGATTGCGTAACGCGGCGCGGGAGCCTGCGAGCCGTCGAAGAGCCCGTTGCCGAGCTGCGAGAGGCGTTGCGGGTCCATGAAGTTGGCGAGCGCGACTGCGCTGATCTTGGCGGTCTTGCTGTTTGAGTAAGTGAGCACGAGCTGGCCGTCTGTATCGACGTTCATGGATGCGAGCGTGCCGAACCCGTAGCCGTCTTGCGACGTCATGCGCAACGTCGACGTGCTGCCCGCCGAGAACGCCGTCACGCCGCGCGAAAAGTCGAGCGTCACGGTGAGCGGCGGCGACGAGGTCAGCGTGACGGAAATTTTGTCTTGGCCCGGTTCGGGAATCCCGCCGTTGAACTGCAGCCGGCCTTCTTGAATGGTGCTGCCGTCCTCGTCGGTGACCGTGACCTTCCAGCGCCCCTGCACGATCGCGGAATCGGTCGCGAATGCGAGCTTGAGCGTGTGCTTGCCGCCGTTGGCGTCGTAGACGTCGACGTTCGAGATCGAAAAGTTGGTGGAGCCGGGCGAGAGGTTGTCGGTAAAGCTGACCGCCGTGGTCGCGCTCGGCGGGCTGGTCTCTTTGCCTGCGATCGAGAGTGGTGCGAGCGATCCGGACGAGGTGAGGGCAGCCAGTTTCAGTCCGGTGATTTTGTCGGTGATGAAGCCGTCGTCGGCGGCGGCGAACTGTCCGGTACGCGCGTAGAGCGGGCGACTGCCGTCGAGCAGCGTGAGAAAGCCGCTGCCTTGAATCGCCAGATCGAGCAGACCGGAGCTCCTGCGCAGATCGCCTTGCGCGAAGTTCAGCGATGCATAGCCGTATTCGACGCCGCTGCCGTACTGCATCGAATGGCTATATCCCCGGCTGTTTTGCGCGAACTGCCGCCCGTAGTACATATCGGTGAAACTCGGCGTCGAGGTTTTGAAGCCCGCCGTGTTCAGATTCGCCACGTTGTTGCTGATGGTGTGCAGCCCTTGCGAATAAGCGGTGAGCCCGCTCATGCCGATGTAGATGGTGCCTAGCATGCTGCGTCTCCTTTAGCGCACGGCGATGATTTGCGACAGCGTGGCGTCGGCCACGAACTGGCCCGCTTCGGTTTCGATGGTGAGTTTCGGCTCGCTCTCTTTGAACGAAATGCCTTTGACGACGCCCGTGAGCTGACCTGTGGCCGTCTGGATATCGACTTTGTGCCCAAGCAGGCCCAAGGTCTGCTTGGCGGACTGCACGCCGAGCAGGCTGTCCATCTTCTCGGTCAGCTGACGCGTTTGTTCGAGCGTCGTGAATTGCGCGAGCTGCGAAACGAATTCGAAGTTGTCGACGGGCTTGAGCGGGTCCTGATAGGTCAACTGCGTCAGGATGATCTGGAGCAGCGACTGCATGTCGAGCCCCATGTTCTGAAGCTGGTTGTCGGTGGTGCCGGTCGAGCTGATGGGGCTAATCGCCATGCGGTTCTCCTGGTGGCTTCGGGGAATGGGTGATGACGCCGTTGACCACGACTCGCGCATCGGTCACGCCTTGGCGGCGTAGTTCGGCGAGCGCGCGTTGCGAGAGCGCAAGGGTGTCGTGACGGCTTGCGCCGTTGGCGCGTACGGCGACCGTGATGCCGTGCATGCCGTTCAGCACGCTGACGCGCAAGGGCGGGTCGGCTTCGGAGGCGGCGGCTTTTTGTTCAAGTGACGGAGCAGGCCGGCCGGGCTCGCAGCCGGACGCCGCGCCGCCGGCCAGCGGCTCGTCTTTCGTTGGCGCGGCGGGGCGCGGCATCGGCGGTATCGAAGTTTCGGCCGAAGCGTACGGCGCGACTCGTTGCGGAGGTTGCGCGTCGCTCGATGGCGCTTGCGCGCGGGTCCGCCGCGCCGCGTCGGTGTTCACGTGTTCTGCGGTCTGCAGGCGTGAGGCGCCGGCCGATGGTGCGTGGGCCCGTGGTTGAAGTCCACGGTCAGGTAATTCCGCCGTAAGCCCGGATACGCCGGAAGGCGACGACGCAGCGAACGGCATGCCGCTGCTTCGTCCGAGCGTCGTCGGGCTGGCGGGGGCCGGCCTCGCCACGTCCATGCGACCCGCGGTTGCGCCTGGCCACATTTCCTTTTCGAGGCTGCGCAACGTCTGTGCGAAAGCGTCCGATGTGGCGACGCTCCCGCGCGGTGCGCTCGGGCGCGCAGATGCCGACGCAGGCAGCGGCGCAAGGTTCGGCAAAGGGACTCTCATCGGCGGCCTCCATGCGACAGGAAGAGGTCTTCGATCTTGGCCGAGTGCGCGTCTTCGCAAGCGTGGTCGTGGCGGCGGCGGGCGCGATCGGCGATCGACTCGGCGAGATCGAGTTGACGCTGATGCTGGCCGAGCGTCGGCCGGAATGCCTCGACCTCGCGCGCTGCCGCTTGCGCTTGCTCGGCGGCGAGCGCATGAGCGTTGCGCGCGGCCGCGGCGGCGCCGGTCCAGTTGTGCAGGAGCTCGGGCGACAGTGCGGCCGGGCCGTCGAGCACCTGCCGCATTGCGTGCCAATGCGCGTTCAAGTCGTCCTCGGCCGCGCGTTCGCGCGCCTTCGCTTCGCGGAGCTGGTGCGCGAGCCGTTGCGCTTCGACGCGTGCGCGTTCGAGCTGCAGCGTGCGGATATGGGCGATCTGGCGCGCGTCGTCGAGTTGGTCGCGAGTCTTCATCGAGGTTCCTTCAACAGTGACTCCAGCATGGCGATGGCCTCGTCTCGCGGCGTGCGGGTGTCGGCGTCTTGCCGCAGAAAGGCGATGAGGGCCGAGCGCAGCCGCAACGCGCGGTCGAGCTGCGGATTGCTGCCCGCCGCGTACAGTCCCGATTCGACCAAGGTCTTCGAGGACTCATAGAGCGCAAGTTGTGCGATCGCATCGGTGGCGAGTGTGCGTTGCGCCGCGTTCGTCACATGCTGGAACACGCGGCTCACGCTTCTTGGGACCTGAATCGCCGGGAAGTGGCCTTGCTCGGCGAGCTCGCGTGTCAGCACGAGGTGGCCGTCGAGCAGCGCGCGCATCGTTTCGGCCATGGGGTCGTCGATTTCGTCGGTCTCGGTCAGCACTGTCATGAGCGCAGTGATCGCGCCGCCGGACTTGAGCGCGCCACAGCGCTCGACGATCTTCGGCAGCGCGGCGAACACGCTCGGCGTATAGGCGCGCACGGTGGGCGGCTCGCCCGCCGCGAGCCCGATCTCGCGCAGCGCGAGCGCATAGCGCGTGACGGAGTCGAGCATCAGCAGCACGTGCGCGCCTTGGGCGCGAAAGTATTCGGCTAGCGAAAGCGCGACCAGCACGCTGCGCGCGCGCATCACGGCGGGCTGGTCCGAAGTGGCGACGACGAGCGTCGAGCGTGCACGCGTCGTGTCGGTCAACGTGCGATGCCAGAACTCTTCGGCTTCGCGTCCGCGCTCACCGACGAGGCAAAGCACGCAGACATCGGCCTCGATATTGCGCGTGAGGCTGCCGAGCAGCGTGGTCTTGCCGACGCCGCTGCCCGCGAAGATGCCGGCGTGCTGGCCCACGCCGAGCGTAAGCAGGGCGTCGAGCGCGCGGATGCCGGTGGGCAGCGGCGTGTCGGGCGACGTGCGTTCGAGCGGCGCGGTGCCGATGCCCGCGAGCGGCCAGTAGGCGGCCGGGGCGGCATGTGCCGCAAGCGGCGCGCCGCCGTCGAGCGGGCGGGACAGCGGATCGATCACGCGGCCGATATAGGCGGGGCCCACCGGGATGTTTGCGCCGAGCTGCAGCGCGCATACTTCGTCGCCGATGCGCGTCGACGAGACGGGCGAGTACGGCGCGAGCGTGACGCGGCCGAGCTCGACGTTGACGACCTCCGCCAATACCGCTTGCGTGCGGTCCGTGCCGATCGAGCACAACGAACCCAGCGGCACGCCGGGACCATCGGCTTCGATGAAGGTAGGCATCACACGAGTGACCGCGCCGATCCGGCGCACCGGGTCGACATTGCGTATCGCCGCGACGAACCGATGATCAGGGTGCCGGATGCTCGACATGGCTGTGGAGTTCGTTGAGCGTGGAGGCGATGCGCGTGTGCTGCAGCGGCAGGCTCACGTCGAGCTTGCCGAGCGACAGTCCGATCAGGCACGCGCCGCGCGGCAGTTGCGCGTTGGTCTTGACGCTTACGCCAGGCCGTCCGAGGTGCGCGGCGAATGCGTCGTGCAACGGCTCGCGATCCGGAAAATCCTCCGGCGACACTTCGATGTTCAGCACGGAATCCGCCGCGATCTGCGCGAGGTGGTGCCGCGCGGTTCGCGCGATCAGGTCCGCGTGCAGCGCGGGGTCGCCGAAGATCTTGTCGAGCGCGGCGCGGGCGATGTCGAGGGACAGCGCTTCGAGCGGGGCGAGCCGTGCCTGGAACACTTGTAGCGCGTCGCTTACACCTTGTCTGAGCGCTTCGAGTTGCGTGGCGTGGTCTCGCTTCGCCTGCGCTTCGCCGATCGAAATGCCCTCGCCCATCCCGTTTCGATAAGCGGCCTCTTTCTCGGCGATGGCCGTTGTTTCGAGCGTCGAATACGCGTGTTCCAGCTCGGCGAGGCGGGCTGCCAGGGCGTCGGCTTGCGCTTGGGCAGCGGTCGCATCCGGTGAGCCGGGTAGCGCGACGGAAGGCGCGTTAGCCTCGGGCTCGGCCGCAAAGTCGCTCGAAGGCACATCGCCGGGCAGGGTGCCGAGCAGCCTGCGACCGTCGCCGACTTGCACGCGGCTCGCTTTGAGAAGCTGCGTCATCCACGTCTCCCGAACCAACGACGAATCGTCCGGCTTAGCGTGCGCGGCGCCATTGGTGCGGACGGCTCGTTCAGTGGCGCTTCCAGCGGCGCAACTGGAGATGCGAGGACTGCCTCGCGAAACGCGTCTCGCGCACGCTGCGAGATTCGATAGGACCGGTTGCCCGCGTCGAGTGTGGTTCGCCACTCGCCCGTGAGCCGGTTGAGGACTTCAGTGCGCTCCGGCTCCGCAAGGCACGACATCAGGCGCAAAGCCAGATTCGGCGGAAGCGTTTCGGCCGCGAGGGCGAGGCGGGCGCAGCTCGCGTCGCGTCCTGTGCCGTCCGGCGATGCGCCGAGCAGGGGTTCGGACGGCAGTTCGAGCGCTTGTCCGTGCATGGCGCGCGAGGCTTGCGCGAGCAAAGGTTCCAGCTGCTGACGCTCGTCCGGAGCGAGCGCCGACCAGACTGCTTCGATGTCTTCCATCGTGCATTGCGCGAGCTCGGTCACGGCGCGGCGCAATTGCCGATCGTGCTCAACGGTTGCCATGCGAGGTTCCTTCGGTTTTCCCGGGTTGGGCGATCAACGCGCGCAGGCGGGTGACATATTCCGCGCGCTGTACGTCGGTGAGCTGCTGCGCCGGCGCAGGGCTGGCGCCGAGGCGTCGTTTCGCGAGCCAGACCGCTGCCGCAATCAGCACCGTGAGCGCCGTAAGCGCGGCAAGCGCAGCGGCGATCAATAAGGTGCCGGAAGCGCCGCCGAGGCCCGCGGATATCAGCCGCTGCTGGATTGCCGATTGCGAGGGCCGCGTTCCGTCGTCCACGGGTTGCGCCGTCCGAGCGGGGGCGATGCGAGGCAGGGCCGCGCGGCTGTTGTCGTGCGCGGGGGCATCGGCTGGCCCCTCGGCGCTCGCCGTTTGAGCGGCGGGGGTGTCGCGCACGAATGTCGACAGCGCGTCGCCACGCTTCGCATCGAGCCCGATCGATGCCGATACCACCGCGTTCAGCCGCGCGAGCGTTTCGGGGCTCAGTGGCTGATCGAGCACGATGCCGACCGAGAGCCGACGTATCGTGCCGGGGCTTTTGACGATCTGCTCCAGGTTGCGGTCCGTGCGCGTGCCTTCTTGCGCTTGCGAAGCGGCGGGGGGCAGCGGCGGCAACCCCGGCGGCGGCAAACCGTATTTCGATTTGCTCGAAGGCTCGGCGAGCGCTGTAGTGCCCGACACGGTACCGTCGGCGCTCGCGATCGGCTGTGTCACCTCCGATTCGCGCGTCGTGCGGACCTGATCGAAGTCGATCGAAGCCTCGACGCTGACCGTTGCATGATTCGCGCCGATGACGGGCGCGATCTGCGCCAGGATCTTGCGCTCGTAACGCTGCTCGATGGCGGTTTTCAACGCGTATTGCGGATCGTCGATATCGCCGGTGCTCTGCGCGTCGGCCGGCACGCCGCGCTGATCGAGCACCGATACGTCGGCGGGCACCATGTCGGGCACCGCCGCGGCGACGAGCCGCTGAATGCCGCGGATCGTTCCCGGTTCGAGCGTTTGTCCGTCGCGCATGAAGAGGGCGACGGATGCCTTCGGCTTGGCCCGCTCGCGCTTGAAGAGTGTCGACTCGGGCAGCGCGAGGTGGACCCGCGCCATGTCGATTTCGTCGAGCGTCGCGATCGTGCGTTCCAGCTCGCCTTGCAACGCGCGCTGGTAGTTCACTTTTTGCGTGAATTCGGTGAGACCGAGATCGGAGTTGTTGAAGAGCTCGAAGCCCACGGCGCCTTGCAGGCGCAGATCGGAACTCATGAGCCGCAAGCGGATGGCGCGTGTATCGCCTTCGGGAACGAGAATGGCCGAGTGCTGTTCGTCGTAGCGAAACGGCACTTTCTCCTTTTCCAATTGAGCGGCGATGGCCGCCGCGTCCTGACGCTTGAGATCGCGAAACAAGACGTGGTAGGCAGGACGCAGCGCGAGCCAAAGCGCTAACGCGACGCAGCAGACGATAGCCACCGCGGCCCCGACCACCGCGAACTGCCGCGAGCGCGGCCCAGACGTGAAATACGCGTTAAAGCGTGAAATGGGCGAGTTCATCCTAGAGCTGCATCCGCATCAATTCCTGGTAGCCCTCGACGAGCTTCGAGCGCACCTGCAGCGCGAACTGCATCTTCATGCGCGCCTCTTCGAGCGCGAGCATGGCCTGATGAGGCGGCAGATCCTTGCCGAGTGCGAAGTCCGTGACGGCGGCGTTGGCCGATTGAAGCGCGCGGTCGGTGTCCCGCAAGCCCGCGACCAGCATCGAGCCGAAACCCTCGGGCGCTTGCCGTGCGAGACCGGAAGCCCAGGTCGGGGCGAGCAAGCCGGCCTGCCCGGCGGTGATGGCGTTGACGGCTTCGATGCTCATCCCTTGTTCCCGATTTCGAGTGCGCGCAGGTACATCGAGCGCGCGGCGTTGAACATGACGACATTCGCTTCGTAGACGCGCAGCGTCTGCACCATCAGCGACATCTCGCCTGCGTGGTCGATGCCGGGATAGCGCACCATGCCGTGCGCGTCGGCCTGCGGATGCGACGGGTCGTAGACGACGCGCGACGGCGCGTTCGTCGGTTCGACGGCGACAGCCTGTGCGCCGGTGAGGCCCGCGGCCTCCAGCGTCGGCGATAGCGCTGCTGCCTGCGTCACGTCACGCAGCTCGCGGTTGAAGGAGGTTTCGATGCGCGGCGTCGAAATGAGCCGCATCGGCCGGTACGGCTCGCCCGTCGCCGTGCTCGTCGTGCCCGCGTTGGCGAGGTTTTGGGCGATGACTTCCATGCGCTGCCGCTCGACGTCGAGCCCGGAGCGCGCAATTGCAAAAATACCTTCGGACATATCGATCACGCTCCCTTGATCGCGAGCATCTTGATCTGCAGCGTGCGGTCGAGCATGCCTGTCAGCATCGCGTAGCGCGCCGACGTTTCCGATGCGGCCGTGATCTCGCGATCGAGCTTCACGCCGCCGAAGATGCCGGCGAGCGGAGTTTCGACGCGAGGCGTCACGCCGGCGATGCGCCTGAATGCGGCCTCCGGCGTATCGCCGCTGCGCGGCGCAGCCGCTTGCCTGAGCGCGTCTTCAAACGACACGCGCACCGGCGTGAAGGTGTCCGAGTTCGTGTTGGCGACGTTGTGCGAGATGGCCGCTTGACGTTCGAAGAGACCGTCCAACGCCTTGGTGGCGATCGCGGCAACGAGATCGATCGACATGCTTGAGCTCCCTGTTATTGAATGATGATGTCCGCGTGCAGCGCGCCTGCGGCCTTGATAGCCTGCAGGATCGCGATCACGTCGCGTGTGCTGACGCGGGTTTTGGCGAGCGCCGCGACGAGATCGCCCACGGTGCCGTGTGCGAACGAAGCGGCCACGGTCTGCCCCGGTTCCTCGACCGACAACTCGCTGTTGCCGACCACGAGGCTGCGCACACCGGGCCCGGTGAAGCTCACGAGGTTCGGCTGCGAGGCCGAGTACTGCGTCGCCACCGACACGCGGATGTCGCCGTGCGAGATCGTGATGGGCGCGATGCGCGTGTCGCCGCCCGCGACCACGGTGCCGGTGCGCTCGTTGATGACGACGCGCGAGCTCTGGTCGGGCGTGACCGCGAGCGCTTCGATGCGCGCGACGTATTGGTTGAGCGCGCTACCGTCGGCGGGCGTGCGGATTTCGACCGTGTCCGCGTCCACCGAGCGCGCCGCGCCCGCGCCGAGCGTCTGGTTGATCCTCTCTTCGATGCGCCGCGCCGTGGTGGCGTCGGCATCCTTCAGCACGAACTTCAGGTAGCCGTCCTGCGTGACGAGATCGGCACGCACGGGCACTTCTACCGTCGCCCCGCGCGGCACGATGCCGACGGTCGGATGGTTCTTTTGCTTGAGATTGCCGTTCGCGTCGTAGCGGTAGCCGCCAACGGAGACAGGCCCTTGTGCGAGCGCATAGGTCTTGCGGTCGGGCCCGCGCAGCGGCGTCATGATGAGCGTGCCGCCTGCGAGGCTGCGCGCGTCGCCCATCGAGGTCACGTTGATGTCGATCGTGTCGCCGACGTTTGCCGTCGGCGGCAGTGACGCTGTGATCATCACCATCGCGACGTTGCGGCTTTGGATCTGATCGTTCGTGACCATCAGGTCGAACTGCGAGAGCAGGTTCGAGAGCGCCTGACGCGTGGCCTGATTGCGCGGCGTGTCACCCGAGCCGGCGAGGCCCGTGACTATGCCGTAGCCCACCAGCATGTTCTCGCGCCAGCCGAGAAAGCGGCCGAGATCCTTGAGGCGAACTTCGGCACTTACGGCTGGCGAGGCGACGGGAAATGCCGCCAGCCATGACAGCATCAGACACAGCAGCGAGCGCAAGATGAACGGAGAGGGGCGCTTTACCATAAGCCGAGCCATGCGAAGAATCGAGGGATGAGACCGGGCCGAGTGCGGTCCGTGATGAAGCCGTCGCCGGTGTAGTCGATCTGCGCGTCCGCGAGGCGCGTCGAGAGCACGGTGTTGTTTTGTGCGATGTCGATGGGACGCACGCGGCCTTTTAGGCGAATGCTGGTCTTTTCGCCGTTGACGTCGATCTGCTGGTCGCCCGCGACGATCAGGTCGCCATTCGGCTGGACTTCGATGACGGTGGCGCTCAGGTGTGCGAGCAGGCGGCCGGAGCGCTGGATTTGACCTTTACCGCCGTAGTTGTCGCCCGCGCCTGCCTGTGCGCGGTTGTTGCCGGCGTAGAGCGTCGATACGCTGCCGCTCACGTTGAAGTTCGTGTTCGTCGACGTATCGGCAGCGTTGCTCGCGCTCGAGTTCTCGTAGACGAGAATCGTGACGATATCGCCGGGCTGAGAGGCGCGGCGGTCCGCTGTCAGCGACTGATAGGTGTCGGGCTGATAGAGGTTTTCTGCGAGCGCGTGCGGCGTGGCTGCCGCCGCGGCGAGCGCGGCGGCGAGGGCGCGCGTGAGGTGCGTTGCGCGCATGGGTTAGAGGGAGTAGGAGTACATGCTGCTGACGCGGCATTCGTTGCTGTTCTGCGAGACGAAACAGCGCGGAAGCTGATAAGTCACCATCGCTTTGCCAGCGTGATTGATGGCCGCGCTGATTTCGATTTCGGAGGATTGGAGGCCACTGAACTTCGCGATTTCAACGGGCTTGCCCCAGCCATTTTGAAAATCGAATTTGGCATAGGAGACATTGCGCCGAAGGCTCGATCCTTTTTCGTCGAGAACCTGAGTCGCGATTGCAGCCACAGCTCGGCCTTGGTCGTTCAACCTGACCTCCAAGCCTTTAAGCACGTTTTCGCCGAGAGCGAGCGAGGACGAGATGTCTGCCGGGAAGGTCCACGTGCCGTAGCCAAGCGATTGGCTCCACATGTATCGGGGCTTTGACGTGCTCGTGGCTTTCTCGCGCCAAATCACCAACGAATTGCCCTTGCTGTCCATCATCAGCTGTGCCGTTTCGACAGATGCGTCGGCGGCGCTTAGGGCGTCCGTCTTGATCTTGTCGCCATTGGATCGAACGAACCGGTTGATTCGAGTCGCATTCAAGCTGCATTTCGCGCCGCTCGCTGTGGATATGCCGGCTGATAGCGCGACTGCGTATAGGTCATCGACGGAAGCTGCCCGGACCAGATCTTTCACGCAGTTTTGTTTCGAGGCCCAATAGTTCGGGTCAGAGAACACATCGATGTTGGTGGCTGACATCGTGGTCTGAGGGCGTATGACTAACGCGCCAGTGATGTTGACGGTCCCGTACAGATCCACGGCTTGGTGAGCCCTGCCAGCAACAATGTTTTGGTAAACCAGGTACCCGTAAGGGGGCATTTCCCCTGATCTGGGCGCGACTGCGAATGCAGCACCGAGGGGGGCCGAGGAACCGTTGGTAAGCAGCTGCCCGGTACGGTCCAGCCCCAAGCCTTCTAGCACGACAGATTGCGTGCCGTCCTGAAGAACTCGCAACGCTTCGAACGGGAACTTGGAGAACCCGCTAGATGAGTTTTCTCGCGTGACGAATGTTGCTGATCCGTCTTCGAGCACGGTGAGGCTGGCATTACCGACATCGTTTGGCATCGCTATATCCATGAGCCTTCCTTTGGCCAGAATTCGTGCGGACCAACCTGTTTCCGGGCGATAGAAAACGACTTGAGGTGCTGGCTCCGTTCCGCCTTGCGGATACTCCAATGCGAGCGCGACCCTCTGGCCTGCGCGATTGGTTTGAATATCGAAGCGCGCCCATGCTGTGGCAGTGACGGACTGAGGGGCGCTCCAACGCTCGTCGGTGCCGGTTTCGGCTGCCATGAGCGATTGGCCACCGTCTAACCACATCGCAACGGCTTT
>DATGHJ010000408.1:0-5676 GCA_035308085.1 Trinickia sp.
ATGCAGCAGTAACCGCGCTTTGCGTCCTGGTTCGAAACCGTGCCCGAGCCGACGATCGCCCCTGCACGCAGATTGCGCGTCTTCGCCGCGTGCGCGATCAGTTGGCCGAAGTGGAAGACCATGTCGGTGCCCGCGTCGGGCTGGCCGACTTTCTTGTCGTTCCAGTGGACGATCATCGGACGATGCACGCGCCCTTCGCGCCAATGCTCGCCGAGTTCGTCGGGCGTCACGGCGACCGGTGAGAACGATGTCGCCGGCTTGCTTTGGAAGAAACCGAAGCCTTTCGCGAGCTCGGCCGGGATCAGGTTGCGCAACGACACGTCGTTGACGAGCATCAGGAGCCGCACGCGCTTTAGCGCTTGCTCGGGCGTCGCGCCCATCGGGACATCGGACGTGATCACCGCGACTTCCGCCTCGAAATCCATGCCGAACGCCTCCGATGCGCAGACGATGTCGTCCTTCGGGCCGATGAAGTCGTCACTGCCGCCCTGGTACATCAGCGGATCGGTCCAGAACTCGGGCGGCATCTCGGCACCGCGCGCACGCCGCACGAGTTCGACGTGGTTCACGTAGGCGGAGCCGTCGGCCCACTGGAACGCGCGCGGCAGCGGCGCCATGCAATCCTTCGCGTCGAACGCGAACGTGTTGCGCGCGCGCCCCTGGTTCAGCGCGTCGTACAGATCGTGGAGTTGCGGCGCGTGGAACGGCCAGTCGTCGAGCGCGCGCTGCAGCGTCGGCGCGATCGCGTCGGCAATGGCGGCGGTGCGCAAGTCTCGCGAGACGACAATCAGTTGGCCGTCGCGCGAGCCGTCCTTCAGCGTGGCAAGTTTCATAGGAGGATTGGGGCGGTTGTAGTGACGATAGAGGGAATCTATTCTACGATGGTGAATCCGTAGGGCCAAAGCTGCTCCGGCATTTCGTACGATCTACGTCCGACGCTCGCCTGACGCGCTTTCGACCTCGCACCGCTCCACTTCCGCGCTTGCGCGCCTCGCTCATGTCCGCTTCCTCCCGCCTCGGCACCGCCAAAGCCACGCTCGACCTATCTTCCGCAGCCGATCCGGCCGACGACGACCTCGTCGAATCCGCCGACCCGGCCGACCCGGCCGACGACAGCGCCGAAGAAAAAGTCCGCTCGGGGATCCAATCGATCGAAGTCGGTTTTCGTCTGCTCGATGTGCTCACCCACGAGCCCCGCGCGATGATGCTGCGCGACCTCGCGCAGCGCGCGGGGATGAGCCCCGCGAAGGCGCACCGGTATCTGGTGAGCTTCCAGCGGCTCGGCGCGGTCGCGCAAGATCCGGTGTCCGGGCGCTATGAACTCGGAGGCTTCGCACTGCAGATGGGGCTTGCGCGTCTTGCGCGCGTCGACGGCGTGAAGCTCGCGCGCCTCGCGCTCGCCGAACTTCGCGACCGGCTCGACCAGACCCTGGGCATCGCTGTGTGGGGCAATCAGGGGCCGACCGTCGTGCACTGGGCCGAGTCGAGCCATCCGGCCAAGGCGTCGCTGAAGCTCGGTGACGTGATGCCGCTGCTCGGATCCGCGACCGGCCTCCTCTTCGCTGCGTATTTGCCGCGCAGCAAAACCGCCGCGATCATCGAGCGCGAGCTCGCGGACTCTCGGCACACGGCTTACGGCAACGGCCCGCGCACGGCCGAGGAGATCGAGCGCGCACTGGCCGAAGTACGCGAGCATGAAGGCGCGCGCGTCGAAGGCATGCTGTTGCCGACGATCCACGCGTTCTGCGTGCCGGTGTTCGATGCCGAAGGCGACCTCGCGCTCGGGCTGATCGCGCTTGGACACGAAGGTGTGTTCGATATCAGCTGGGAAGGCGAAATCGCGGTGGAGCTGCGCGCCTGCGCGAAGAAACTGTCGTATGAACTCGGGTATAGTCCGACGCCACGGTAGCCGCTGGCGCGTGGCTGCCCGGTGGCCGGCGACGGTTCGGTCAAGGCCCTCGGCGCGGGTCCGCGTTTTGCGCGAGAGGAACATCGTCGTTTCGCGCGCAGTCGAACCCGTTCGCTATCCTTCCATGTTCAAGAGGCGCGCTAGCCTGGGCACACCGTGCCGAGCCTTCCAGCACTGACGCTTCGATCGATTTCAGTAAAAACTGCCGGTTTTGATGTCGTCCACCCTCACCAAGCCCGAAACCGTCGTTGCACGCGAGCCTCGCGTGCCGTCGCCGCGCGGCTGGCGCTGGGCCGCGGTGCTCGTTGCGGTGCTCGCGATGCACTGGGTCGCGGGCGTGTGGTTCGAGCATCATCGCGACACGTTCACCTCGACGGACGAGGCCCGCGCGCCGGTTCAAGTCGCGCTGTTGACACCGCAGCGCATCGAGCGCAAACCCGCGAGCGAGGCGCCGCGTCCGGCGCCCTCCGCGCACGCGAGCAAGCCGCGCGCAGCGGGCGAGCATGTGCTGAGCGCGGTCCGCCCGGACGCGACGCCGAAAGCCACAACGACAGCAGCGGCATCGGATACCGCGGCAGCAAGCGCTCCCGCCGCCGGAACGGCCGCCAGCGCCACCGCCGACACCGCCGCCACTGCCGCGAGCAACGCCCGCCCAAGCAACGCAGTCGCCGCGCAGCCGAGCCCGGGCGTCAAGTTTTCCGTCCCGCCCTCGGGCGATCTGAACTACGACACGTTCTACAACGGCGTGCAAAATCAGCCGGGCACGATCCACTGGTCGAGCGACGGGCAGAGTTACGAGATGGTGGTATCGGTGCCGCTGCCGTTCGTCGGCACGTTCTCTTATTCGAGCCACGGCCGCATCGACGCCTTCGGTCTCGCCCCCGACCAATACATCGAAAAACGCGGGCGCCGCCCCGAAGACGTGACGATCTTCAATCACACGACGAAACAAATCGCGTTCACGAAGACGCCGGCCACGCTCGCACTCCCCGACGGCGCGCAGGACCGCTTCAGCCTGGTGATGCAGCTTGCGAGCCTCGTACGCGGCGACCCGGACACGTATCAGCCAGGCGTCACCCGCCAGTTCTACGTGGCGGACAACGACAGCGGACAAATCTGGCCAATCGAGACGATCGGAGACGAAACGGTCCACACTCGCGGCGGCTTCGTCGCCGCCCGCCACTTCATGCGCCTGCCGCGCCAGGACGGCGACAAGCGGCGCATCGACGTGTGGCTCGCGCCGTCGCTCGGCTGGCTGCCGGTGCGCATCCTGCAAACCGAACCGAACGGCACGCAGTTCGAGCTGTTGTGGCGCGGCAAGCTCGCCGAACCGGGCACTGCCAGCACGCAAGATACGCAAGGCACGAATGATGCGAATAGTACGGTCAGCCCGGAGACTTCCGCGAACAACGGGGCGGTCTTCACCCACGAGAAGCCTTGATCGAGCACGCGCCGTCCTCGGCCAACCGTTGAGCAGCAAGCGACGAGAGCCAACTGAGGCCGACCGAGCTCTTTTAAGACGCCGCACGAACGATTCCCGCAACCCCGGTCTAACTTCCAGGCCCGGAAAAATTTGCAAAGTCGCGCCGGGCCCACCCCTTGAAATTCCACACTACCTGCTCCATGTAGGCGGCAGAAAGGCCAGGAGCCAACCGGAATAAGGAGTGTCGCCATGCAAATGATCTACAACAGCCCGAACTACTGCGTCGTCGAATTTCCGCCGCAGGACGGCCATCTCGCGATGAGGGCGGGTGGCTACGAGATCGTCGACAAGAACGCGCAACGTGAAATTTTTATCGAAGGCGCAATGGCCGCTCGCTTTCGCGAGCATGTCCAACGTTTGATCGAGGAAGAGCCGTCGCTCGATGAGGTCGATGAGTTTCTGGGGCAGTTCGATAGTCTGATGAACCAGCCGGTGGTGCTCCACTAGGGCGCATCGCCAAGGTACGTCGCGCAAGTACCTCACAAACGGGCGGCCAAGCATGGCGGCCGCAAACGAAACCCCGTTCGTTGCCGAACGGGGTTTTTCTTTTCCGCGCGGCCTCGCCCGAAGGGGCCGTGGCGGCGGCGCCTCGCCAGCCGGCACGGCTCGCAACCGCTACAATGTCAGACTTCCCGTACATGCCGGCGCAAGCCCTCGTTAGACATGAACCAGCCCGCCTCCACCGCTGCCGCTCCGCGTGCGACCCACGACACGCACTACACGCGCGGCGCGGCGCTGCCTGCGCTGCTCGAATCGCGCATCCTGATTCTCGACGGCGCGATGGGCACGATGATCCAGCGCTACAAGCTCGATGAAGCCCGCTATCGCGGCGAGCGCTTCAAAGACTATGGCCGCGACATCAAGGGCAACAACGAACTGCTGTCGCTCACGCAGCCGCAGATCATCCGCGAGATTCACGAGCAGTACCTCGCGGCGGGCGCTGACATCATCGAGACCAACACCTTCGGCGCGACTACGGTAGCGCAGGCCGACTACGGGATGGAATCGCTCGCTGTCGAAATGAACGTCGAGTCCGCGAAGCTCGCGCGCGCCGCGTGCGACACATACTCGACGCCGGACAAACCCCGCTTCGTCGCGGGCGCGATCGGACCGACGCCGAAGACGGCGAGCATCTCCCCCGACGTCAACGATCCTGGCGCACGCAACATCACGTTCGACGAATTGCGCGCGGCGTACTACGAGCAGGCGAAGGCGCTGCTCGACGGCGGCGCCGACTTGTTCCTCGTCGAGACAATCTTCGACACGCTGAATGCGAAGGCTGCGCTGTTCGCCTTGGACGAGCTCTTCGAAGACACCGGCGCGCGGCTGCCGATCATGATCTCGGGCACCGTCACCGACGCCTCGGGCCGCATTCTGTCGGGGCAGACGGTCGAGGCGTTCTGGAATTCGCTGCGGCACGCGAAGCCGCTCACGTTCGGCCTGAACTGCGCGCTCGGCGCGGCGCTGATGCGGCCGTACATCGCGGAATTGTCGAAGCTGTGCGATGCGTACGTGTCGTGCTATCCGAACGCGGGCTTGCCGAATCCGATGAGCGATACGGGCTTCGATGAAACGCCCGACGTCACCTCCGGCTTGCTCAAGGAATTCGCGCAGGCGGGCCTCGTGAACATCGCGGGCGGCTGCTGCGGCACGACGCCGGAGCACATCGCGGCCATCGCCAAGGCGCTCGCCGAAGTGAAGCCGCGCAAGTGGCCGAGCCAGTATCGCGACGCGGCCTGAACCTCCCTCGCGACGCCTGAACACGAGCCCGATTCGAACCGCCCCGCGCTACACGAAACCTCTTTGGAAACGCACTCGCCATGACCGATCACACGATGCGCTTGTCCGGCCTCGAGCCGTTCAACGTCACTTCCGGAACGCTTTTCATCAACGTCGGCGAACGCACGAACGTGACCGGCTCGAAGGCATTCGCGCGCATGATCCTCAACGGCCAGTTCGACGAGGCGCTCGCCGTCGCGCGCCAGCAGGTCGAGAACGGCGCGCAGGTCATCGACGTCAACATGGACGAAGCGATGCTCGATTCGAAAGCAGCGATGGTGCGCTTCATGAATCTGATTGCATCGGAGCCGGACATCGCGCGCGTGCCGATCATGATCGACTCGTCGAAGTGGGAAGTGATCGAAGCGGGCTTGAAGTGCGTGCAGGGCAAGGCGATCGTCAATTCGATCTCGATGAAAGAGGGCGAGGCGAAGTTCTTCGAGCAGGCCCGCCAGTGCCAGCGCTACGGCGCGGCCGTGGTGGTGATGGCGTTCGACGAGACAGG
>DATGHJ010000409.1:0-2537 GCA_035308085.1 Trinickia sp.
CGCGGGTTGCCGTATCGAGCCGCGCCAAATCCGAAGCCGCTTCCTTGCGAAGCGGCTTCGTTTATTTGCGCAACTGAAAGCTATCGCGCGCGCTGTAACGCAATGAAACCAGCGCGAGTCGAAGCGATGCGCTAAGCAGGCTCAATCGCGTCTACACTTCGCGCCGTATGCGCCGCGTGGCGCATCTCATGCGCCGCGTGGCGCATCGCTCGCCCTCTCGCTTCGACCGCTATCGAAGCCATACCTGCCAGCAGGAAAGCATGTCGCCGCATCCCACAGGACCGAATCGCAGCACGCCGTCCGAGCCGATCACGAGGACCCGCTTCGCGGGCACGACGGCATGACGCTCGAGGCGCGCCGGCTGCCGGCCTGGAAGCTCGTCGTGTTCGCCAATCAGTTCGCCGAGCGCGGCGCCGTGGCCGAAGCACTCGATCTCTATTGCCGCGCGATCGAAGTCGGCACCGACGACGCGCTGCTCTACAACACCGTGGGCCGCGCTTTCGAGCAGTTCGCGCGCCTCGACGAAGCGATTCGCTGCCACCGGCGGGCAATCGAGATCAACCCGTCGCTGCACGAGGCGTACAACGATCTCGGCAACGCCCTGCACGCGAGCGGGCAAGCGGCCGTTGCGCACGCCGCTTACGAAGCCGCGCTCCGGCTCGCACCGCGCAACGGGTCTTACTACCGCAACTACGTGCAGGCAAAGCGCGTGCGGCCCGGCGACCCGCTCCTGGCCGTCATGGAGCAGCTGGTTCAGGATACCGATCGAACGCCGCCGGACGATCGCACCCAATTGCATTTCGCGCTCGGACTCGCGCTCACCGAAGCGGGCGAGCGCGAGCGGGGTTTCGTGCATCTCCTGGAAGCCAACACGCTGCACCGCCGCCACGTCGACTACGACGAAGCCGCCACGCTCGAGAGGCTCGCGTCGATCCGAAAAGTGTTCACGCGCGAGCTGCTGAGCCTCCGATCCGGTGAGGGCGATCCTTCGAAGACGCCGATTTTCATCATCGGCATGCCCCGCTCCGGCTCGACGCTCGTCGAGCAGATTCTCGCGAGCCACCCGCAAGTGGTCGGCGGCGGTGAGCGTGCCGATTTTTCTCGCACGCTCAAGGAAGCCGTCGAAGCGATCCGCGCGACGGCAGCGGGCCATGCAGCCGCGACCGAGGAACGCGCGGGTACGCCGCAAAGCGAGATCGATACGCTGACGCCCGAGCGGCTGCGCGCCATCGGCGCCGCGTATCTCGCGCGACTCGATCACGCGGCAGCCGGCAGGACGTCGTGGCAGCGCATCACCGACAAGATGCTGTTCAATTTCGAACTCGCCGGCCTGATTCACCTCACGCTGCCGAACGCGCGCTTCATCCACACGCGCCGCTCGCCGGTCGAGACCTGCCTGTCGTGCTACGCGAGGCTCTTCAAGGACGTGCCCTTCAGCTACGACCTCGGCGAGCTGGGCCGCTACTTTCGTGCGTATCACGAGACCATGGCGCATTGGCGCGAGGCGCTGCCCGAAGGCGTGCTGCTCGACGTGCAGTATGAGAATGTCGTGGACGATGTCGAGCGCGAGGCGCGCCGTGTGGTCGCCCATTGCGGGCTCGAATGGGACGACGCTTGCCTCGCGTTTCACAAGACTCGCAGGCCGGTCTCGACCGCAAGCGCCACCCAGGTGCGGCAGCCGATCTACCGCAGCTCGCTCGTCTACGAGCGGCCCGACGCGGCGTCGATCGCGCCGCTCCTCGACGCGCTGGGGCCCGAGCTGGCGGACTCCACGCACCATTCGCCCCACATCCGCCGGTAGGCGCCCTCGACGCCGCGCGCAAAGCGCTCGCCATCCATGAGCGGCGAGCGCTGCATCCGCGCCCTCAATCCGGCGCGCAGCGACGCAAGCCGCGGCCGATCGTTCGCCAATTGCACGGCGATGCGCACGTACTCGTCATCCGATTGCGCGGCCAGTTCGGTCAGGCCCAGATTCGCAAGCTGACTCAGGCCACCCCGCCCGACCGCCGTGCGTCCGACGCGCGTCACGACGGGCACACCCATCCAAAAGGCGTCGAGGCTCGTCGTGTGGCCGTTGTACGGAAACGTGTCGAGCGCGAGATCGATCTCGTGATAGGTCTCCAGGTATGCCGCGCGCGGACGGAATGCGAAAAAGCTCACCCGCTCCGGCGCAATGCCGTGCGCCGCCAGCCGCGCGGTGAGCCGCTCGCGCGCCCGGCCCGGCGCAACCATCAGGACCAGGCGCGCATCGCCGACCGAGGCGAGCACGCCGGCCCATAGCCGCAGCGTGTGGTCCGTCAGCTTGCACGTGTTGTTCAGGCAGCCGAACGTGATGCGGCCGGTTCCCAGGGCCGGCAGCGGGTTGAGCTCGAGTGCGTCGGTCAGCGGGTCGTAGCACCAGAACGAGTCGGGTAAGCGGATCGAACGCTCGCTGTATGAGTCGTCCCCCTGCCGCGCGTCTTGCGGGTCGAGCCATGGGTCGGTCAGGCGATAGCCGATCGCGCCGCTGCCGGTCGTGCCGGGGTAAGCGAGCCAGG
>DATGHJ010000410.1:0-2712 GCA_035308085.1 Trinickia sp.
GGCCGAACGAAACAGATGGCACCGGATACCAGGGCCATAGCGCCCCGGCCATCGCTGCTGCGCAGATGCATGCCGCTGCGAGCGCGCTACGCATCGGTTCGCCACGCCGCGACGGCCGCCCATAGCAGCCAGAGCAGCAACGCTCCGCTGATGACGCCGAGCACGAGATCGATATCGAGCTGCAAGAGCGGAGTTAAAATCCCCGGCGCATACGCGTAGTCGAATCCCATGCGCCCGGCTGCGGCGGCATCGCACAGCTTATAGAACCAGCACGCCGGCATCGCCAGTACGGCCGGCGCGCGCACGGCCAACGCAAACGCGAACGCGCAGGCGGACAGCGCCGTCGCGGTCACAGCCAGGCGACGCTCGCCCGTTGAAGCTACGACTGCGCATAGCGGCACTAGCCACACTACGTAACCTGGCTGCACGTACGGTGAGCCGATCACGGCGATCGCGAGCGTGATCAGCGCGGCCGCCATCCATCGTTTCACAGGCATCTGCGGCGCGCGCCACGCGACGAATGCCACGGCAAGCACCGCCGTCAGCTGCGCCGACAGCAAAACCGTGGCTATCTCCACGCCGTGATGTTCCACAAACGCTTTGCCTTGTGCCAGTGAGTTCATGCTGAGCAGCGCCCATGCGTTGAACCCGCCGAACGCAGCGCCGCCCGCGCGACCCGAGAGGGTGTCTCGAACGGCCGAAAGGCTGCCGGACGCGGCGATCGGGATCGTGACGATCGCTGCGATCGACACACCGCCCGCGCCGGCATGCAGGATGCGGAGCACGGGACGCCCGCCGAATCTTCCGAGAGTCGCGCCGACCAGCGGCGCTACGATGATCGGCACGGCCTTGATGAGCGCGCCGAACGCCAGCCACGCCCCGCTCCCTGCGCCGGAGCCCTCGAGCGTAGCTAAGCCGGCGCCGATGACGGTCGCCGGAACCGCGGCATCCCAGCTCGCCTGCACGGCACTGTCGAAGATCACGATCGGGTTGAGCCATACGCCGAGCACGGCGAGCCGTCGCGCGAAGGTCCCAGCGCCGGCCACGCGGCAGGCGCGGTCGACAATGCATGCGAGTGCAGCGTCAGCCGCGAGCGCCGGCGATTTGATCAAGAAGCTTGCGAGCGGCGTCGTCATGTCTGCAGAGGTGACGCCAGGCACCACGTATCGCGCCACGGCGGAAACGTGGACGAGCACGGGGGCGTTGAGTGCGGCGAGGAGCTTTCCAGCTGCGATCCAGACATACCCGACAAGCGGTGGATATGAGAAACCGGGAAACGAGTATAGCGCGTGACCGGCGGCGCCTTGCTGCACGACATAGCCGAACAGCGCGAGGTCGGTGGAATTCGACGTGAGCACGGCGAGAGCGATTCGGATCACGATGCCGGCGACGAGCGCCCAGAGGTACACCGCGTCCGACCGGGTCGTAGAGCCGGCTGCGGCAGGTGAACCCGCGTCGATCACTCGGATACTACCATATGCAATCCGACGCTCCGGCGACCAGCGCGCGCGTGCGATGCTCGGCGATCATCGTCAATACGAATGAAGGCGCCGTTCTCTTCGAATGCCTCGACCGCCTCGATCGCGCCGGCCGGCCGGACGAGACGATCGTGGTCGACAACGCGTCCACGGATCGCAGCCCGGAGCGTCTCGAGCGCGACTACCCGTGGGTACGGCTCATCCGCGCCGCGTCGAACCTCGGCTACGCCGGTGCGAACGATCTGGGCGCGAGCGCGGCGCTTGGCGACGTCATCGTGCTGCTCAATCCGGACGCGTTCGTCGAAGCAGGCTGGCTGCGTTCGATCTTGCCGCTGTTCGACGACGCAGACGTCGGCGCGGTCGGCCCGCGCATCTATCGCGGACGGAGCGGCGATATACTCGATTCCGCCGGCGGCGAGATCGAATACCCGCTTGGCGATGCGCCGGGCCGTGGCTATCTCCAGACGTTCGGTCCCCCGCACACTGAGCGATGCGACGTGGCATACGTGTCCGGCGCGGCGATCGCACTGCGCGCGCAAACGTTTCGAGACGTTGGCGGTCTCGATGAAGACTTCTTCTGCTATTATGAGGAGACCGATCTCTGCTGGCGGCTGCGGATGGCCGGCAAACGCTGCGTCTACGAGCCGCGCGCGATCGTCCGCCATCTCGGCTCGTTTTCGTTCGGACCGTCGAGCGCGAGAAAAATCCGGTTGCAGACGCGCAACCGCATTCGGTCGTGTCTCCAAAACCTGAGCGCAATGCACGCGATGTACTTCACATTGGCAGAAGTCGCGGTCGGGGCGGGGGTCATCATCGGGTCCGCGCTGCTGCCGAAATACCGTGAATACGCAGGGGCCTACGCGTATGCGTGGACGGATGTCGTCACGGCCCTGCCGGCCATTTTGCGCAAGCGCCGGCTGCGGCAACGCATGCGGGTGCTCCCGGATAGCGTCGTGCTCGCGCTACATCGCCGCGTCTCGCCGGTTGCTGTTATACGCCGCTACGCGCGGCTGGCGCATCAGGGAGGCG
Organism: Trinickia sp.; assembly: GCA_035308085.1. Classification (GTDB taxonomy): domain Bacteria; phylum Pseudomonadota; class Gammaproteobacteria; order Burkholderiales; family Burkholderiaceae; genus Trinickia_A. The sequence continues at coordinate 2,508 of DATGHJ010000410.1, forward strand.
ATACGCTGTTCGCGGAGGGAATCGGGGGCGCATCCGGCGCCGAGTAGGTTTCGCGCATCGCGACCGCGGCCAACGTGCGCTCCATCTCAGACTCGAACAACCCGGCGAGGTGGCGCCATCCGAAGCGCTCGTTCACGAGCCGCCGTCCGGCTGCGCCGATGCGCGCGCATTCTGCAGGCGAATCCATCAAGCGCACGACCTGTTC
>DATGHJ010000411.1:0-3049 GCA_035308085.1 Trinickia sp.
CCGTCGAACGCGTAAGCGTGCAGTACATTCGGCACGAAGCCGAGCTTTTCCTCACACTTGGCGAAATAGGCTGCCATTTCCGGGGAAAGCTCACGCGAAGGAAGCTTGAGCGCCGTAATGACGATGTCGTCGCCTTCGACCGCCGAGGCCCGTTCGCGGGATTTCAGCCCACGCGCGCGCGGCGCGGTTTTGTTGCTGCGTTTGGCCATATTTAGTCCCTTCCGGAGATGCTCAAGCGTCTGTCGGCGACAGTGGATAGGAATACATTATAGGTTGTTGCCATAGCGGATGGGCGTGCCGCACGGCTAGTATCTCAGAAAATGGCGCCGGTGAGTCGGCAGGGGGAAACCATGGCCGTCCAAAATATTCCGCGACCAGAGGACAGGGCTGCGAGCCAGACGCTGATCGGCGAAGCCGCGGCACTGGCGGCTGGACGCTGGCGCGATTTCCCGCCGGATTTTTTTGACGCGCTGTTCGGCCGTGCGGCGCCGGACGATCTCGAGCGTTATCGGCCCGAAGAACTGGCCGCCATCGGCGAGCAGGCGTGGACGTTTATTTCGGAGCGCAAACCCGGCGCCGCCAAGATTGCGTTCACGCCGTCCCGCCTCACGCCTGACGTGGCGGTACTCGAAATCCTCAATGACGACATGCCCTTTCTGGTCGATTCGGTTTTGGGCGAATTGAGCGAGCGCGGACTGGACATTCGCCTCCTCGTCCACCCGGTGCTCACCGTCGAGCGCGACGACACCGGCCGGCTCACCGCCTTCAAAGGTGCGCGCAAAGGCGAGGACCGGCGCGAAAGCTTTATTCACGTTCACGTCCTGGGCATCGAGGATGCGGCGCAGCGGGCCGAGATCGTGCATGCGCTGGAAGACGTCCTCGCCGATGTTCGCGTCGGTGTTCAAGATTGGCGGGCGACGCTCGCGCGCGTGCAAGAAGTTGCGGCAGAACTGAAGGCCAACCCGCCGCCGCTGCCGGCTGACGAAGTGGCCGAAGCGATTCAGTTCCTGCAATGGATCGCGGCGGACAATTTTACCCTGCTCGGTGCCCGCGACTATGCATACAGCGACGGCGAGCACGCGCTTGAACCGAAATTCGAGACCGGGCTCGGGCTGCTCCGGTCGCGCGAGACGCGGCTGCTGCGGCGCGGCAACCAGCTCGTGACCATCACGCCGGAAATACGCGAGTTTCTGCGCGAGCCGAAACTTCTCATTATGACCAAGGCCGCGGTGCGTTCTCGCGTCCACCGCCGGGTCCATCTGGACTATGTCGGGGTCAAACGCTTCGACCGCGACGGCAACCTGGTCGGTGAATGCGTGTTCTGCGGGCTGCTCACCTCGACCGCATACACGCGTTCGGTGCGGGCCATCCCCTATCTGCGGCGCAAGGTCGACAACATTATCAGCCGCGCCGGCTTCGATCCTTCGAGTCATTCCGGAAAAGCGCTGGTCAACGTACTCGAACACTATCCGCGCGACGAATTGTTCCAGATCGACGAAGACACGCTTTACCAGTTCGCGCTTGCCATTCTCCAACTCGATGAACGGCCCCGCGTTCGCGTGCTACCGCGACGCGATCGTTTCGACCGCTTCGTATCCATTCTCGTCTACATCCCTCGCGAGCGTTACGACAGCCAGATCAGGTCACGGATCGGGGAGTATCTCGCCGCGGCTTTTAAAGGGCGGGTGCGCGCCTTCCACCCGTTTTTCCCGGAAGGCCCGCTGGTCCGCGTGCACTTTATCATCGGACGCTACGAGGGCGAGACTCCCAGCGTCGACCGCGTTGTTCTCGATCGCGCGGTCGAAGCGATCGTCCGAAACTGGACCGATGGTTTTGAAGACGCGCTTGCCGCCACGCACGCACCGAGCAGGAGGCGCATACTGTCGGCGAATTACCGCGAGGCTTTTCCGGTCGATTACCGTGAAGTCTATCCGCCGGCGGCCGCCGTCGCTGACATTCAAGTCCTCGAAACGCTGACCGCCGAGCATCCGCTTGGCGTCGAGCTTTACCGCAGTTTCGGCGCTGAAGCGACCGGCGCGGGCCTCAAGGTCTTCAGCCAAAGCCGTCCGATCGCGCTGTCCGAGCGCGTGCCCGTGTTGGAAAACATGGGCTTCCGCGTTGTCGATGAGCGCACCTACCACATCGAACCACAAGACGCTGCCGACGTCTGGTTCCATGACATGACGCTGCAAAGCGCCACGGGCCAGCCGTTCGATCTGGAAGCGCTGCGGGAAAAGATCGAGGCCTGCTTCATCGCCGTCATGGGCGGACACGCCGAGAATGACGGCTACAATGCGCTGGTGCTGGCGACCGGGCTGGTCTGGCGCGATGTCGCCCTGATCCGCACGCTGTCGCGCTTTCTGCGCCAGGTGCGCGTGCCGTTTTCACAAGATTATATGTGGACAACGTTGCGCAAGCATGCCGGCATCGCAGCGCAGATCGTGACTCTATTTCATACGCGCTTCGACGCGAAGCTCGCGGTAGCGGCGGACGAACGTGCAGCGCGCGAAGCCACCATCGCCACCGCGATCGAGACTGCGCTGCAGGCGGTCGACAGCCTCGACGAGGATCGGATCCTGCGCCGCTTCGTCAACGCGGTGCAGGCGGCGATCCGCACCAATTTCTATCAGCTCGATCACCACGGACAAATCAAAGAGCTGATCGCGGTGAAGTTCTCGAGCCGCAAGCTCGACGACATGCCGTTGCCGCGGCCGCTTTATGAGATTTTCGTCTATTCGCCGCGGGTCGAAGGCGTGCATCTGCGGTTCGGCAAAGTTGCTCGTGGCGGCATTCGTTGGTCCGACCGGCCGCAGGATTTCCGCACCGAGATCCTGGGGCTTGTCAAAGCGCAGAATGTGAAGAACGCGGTGATCGTGCCGGTCGGCGCCAAGGGCGGCTTCGTCGTGCGGCGCGCGTTGACCGGCGACCGCGATACGCAGCTCGCCGAGGTCGTCGCCTGCTACCAGACTCTGATCCGCGGGATGCTCGATCTCACCGACAACATCGTCGAGGACAAGATCATCCCGCCGACGCGCGTCGTACGACATGA
>DATGHJ010000412.1:0-10042 GCA_035308085.1 Trinickia sp.
CAGTCTCGGCCTGTTTGCCTTGTATTTCGGAAGCGAGTCTCTGAAGCTGGTCTCGAAGTTCTTTTTTCCGGGCTTCTACCCACCATGCTCGGACTCAACGTCGAGAAATCTTGCGCGCGCCACCTCCCGGAAATATCTCCGGCAAGAAAAAGACCCGCAATCCCTTTTGGGGCGCGGGTCTCACCGTTAATTAGCTCAAAAACCAACACCTTTGTGGTACGGGTAGGTCTTGCACGCGGGGCTTTTGATTTTTGGGGCTCATTTGCCGCTCATTTGCCGCTATTCCAGGTCTTCAGCAATAGCGCGTTGGTCACGACGCTCACGCTCGAAAACGCCATCGCCGCGCCCGCGAGCATCGGGTTGAGCAGGCCGAACGCCGCAAGCGGAATCCCCACCAGGTTGTAGACGAACGCCCAGAACAGGTTCTGGCGGATCTTGCGATACGTGCGCCGCGAAATATCGATCGCATCGGCGACGAGCGCCGGATCGCCGCGCATCAGCGTGATGCCGGCGGTGTGCATCGCGACGTCGGTTCCGGTCGACATCGCCATGCCGATATCGGCGGCGGCGAGGGCGGGCGCGTCGTTGATGCCGTCGCCGGCCATCGCGACGATGCCGCCGGTGCGTGCCTTCAATTCGCTCACGACGCGCGCCTTGTCGGCGGGCAGTACGTTCGCGTGGAATTCGCGGATGCCGAGCGCCGCTGCGACGCTTGCCGCGCTGCCGCGGTTGTCGCCCGTCACGAGCACGCTCGTCACACCGCGCGCCGCGAGGCGTTCAATGGCGTCGCGCGCGCCCGGCTTGACTGTGTCGCCAAACGCGATCAGTGCGAGGGCGGCGGCGGGCGCGTTCGGGGTTGCGATGCTCATCAGCCAGGACACGGTGTTGCCGGCCGCTTCGAATTCTTCGGCCCGCGCCGCGACGGCGGGCGGCAAATCGATGCCCAACTCGGCGAGCCAGCGGCTGCTGCCGATGGCGATCGTGCGGCCGTCGACTTCGGCTTGGACGCCGCGTCCGGGCACGGCGAGCGCGTGCGCGACTTTCGGCTGCGCGCCCGGCGTCGCCCGTGCTTGCGCGCCTTCCGTACTTGCCGCGCCTCTCACGCCTTCCCAACCTTCCGCGCCCGACTCCGCCGCCGCAACGAGCGCCCTCGCGAGCGGATGATCGCTGCCGCGCTGCACCGCGGCGGCCAGCGCGAGCGCTTCGCCGCGCCCGCTGCCGACCGGCTCGAACGCGACCACCGACGGCTTGCCGGCCGTCAGCGTGCCCGTCTTGTCGAACGCGACGATAGACACGCGCTGCGCCAGTTCGAGCGCTTGCGCGTCCTTGATCAGCACGCCATGGCGCGCGGCGACGCCGGTGCCCGCCATGATGGCCGCGGGCGTCGCGAGCCCAAGTGCGCAAGGGCAGGCGATCACGAGCACGGACACCGCGTTGAGAATCGCGGTCTCGGCTGACACCCCCGCCAGTAGCCAGCCGCACAGCGTGACGAGCGCGATCGCCAGGATCGCCGGCACGAAGACGGCGCTCACGCGATCGACGAGCCGCTGGATCGGCGCTTTTTCCGCCTGCGCGGTCTCGACGAGCCGGATGATGCGCGCGAGCGTGGTCTCGGCGCCGGTCGCGCTCGTCGTCACGGCGATCAGGCCGTCGCCGTTGATCGAGCCCGCCGTGACGCGCTCGCCCCCTTCTTTGGCAACCGGCAGGCTCTCGCCGGTGATCAGCGATTCGTCGATATGGGTGCGGCCTTCGAGCACGACGCCGTCGACCGGCACGCGCTCGCCGGGCCGCACGACGACGACCGTTCCCACGCGAACCTCGGCGAGCGGCGCCTCGCGTTCGTGACCGTCGCCGCCGCGGATGCGGGCGCGGTCGGGGCGCAGCGCGTTGAGCGCGCGGATAGCGTCGGTGGTCTGGCGCTTCGCGCGTGCTTCGAGCCACTTGCCGAAGCGCACCAGCACGATGACGACCGCCGACGCTTCGAAGTAGAGGTGCGCCATCTCGCCGGGATGCGCGGCCGTCTGCCAGACGGACAGCCCATACGCGGCCGACGTGCCGAGCGCGACGAGCAGATCCATGTTGCCGGCCTTCGCGCGCAGCGCCCGCCACGCGGCGGAGTAGAAGCGCGCGCCGAAGCCGAACTGCACGACGCTCGCGAGCGCGAGTTGCAGCCAGAGCGGCGGCGCGAGCGGCGCGCTCGACCATTCGGTGAGCATCGGCAGCATGAGCGGCAGCGTCAGGAGCGCCGCGACGATGAGCGCGTTGCGCTCGCGGCGGTCCTGACGGAGCTTGTCGGCGTGGCGGTCGACGGCGGGAGACGCGGAAGACGCGGTAGCCGCGGTAGCCGCGGGAGTAGCGACCGGGCGCGCGTCGTAACCCGCTTTGGTCACGGCGGCGACCAGCTGTTCCACGTCGAGCGGCGCATCGGATGCGACCGTCGCCCGCTCGGTCGCCAGATTGACGCTGGCGCGCGTGACGCCCGGCACGCGGGCGAGCGTCTTTTCAACGCGCGCCGAGCAAGCCGCGCAGGTCATGCCGCCGATTTCGAGTTCGGTTGTGGCGCTATCGCCAGTGATGGGGGCAGAGAGTTCGGACATCGCTTGGATTCGGAGATTCGAGGGCGGCCGATGCCGCGGATGAAAGCACTATGGACCTTCCAGCGATGGGAAGGTCAAGGGCGGCAATAAGGCAGCCGTCACTCCAACCCCGGCTTCGCCTCGAACATCGCATCGGCCACCTGAGCCCGCGCATCCCCGCCGCGCTCGCGCAGCGCGGCGATCGCGCCGCGACGGTCGCGGTCCTCTTTTTCTTGGCCGAGCTTCCACTTGCCGGTGAGCTTCGTCACCTCGATCTCGATGCCGACGATCATCGCCAGCATCTGCGAAATATAGTCTGCCGGTGCATCACCCATCTTCCAGGGCACGGGCTCGCCGGCTTCCATCTTCCGCGTGAGCCGCGCGACGAGGCCGCGCACGAAAGCTTCGTCGTCGTGGACGACGATCCGTCCATGCGCGTGCACCACCATGTAGTTGTACGTCGGCACCTTGCGGTGCTCTTCGTGCTTGCTCGGGTACCAGTTCGGCGAGATGTAGGCGGTCGGCCCCTGGAAGATGACGAGTGCGTCGGGGCGGTCCGCCGCCTCGCGCCAGATCGGGTTCGCGCGGGCAACGTGGGCGCGCAGCGTGCCGTGCGGTCCGTCGCCCCACGTGAATTCGAACGGAATATGGTTCGCGTCGAGCCCGTTCGGCCCGACTGTGACGAGCGTGCCGAGCGGATGATCGGCAATCAGGCGGTGCAGGACTTCGGGCCGGGCCTCTTCGTTTTGGGCGGGCATGTACATGCGGGAACTCCTGGCGAGGCGCCGGACGGCGCCGACAACGTCAAATAGTGCAAGAACCCGGTTTTGCACGCGATTTCGCGCCACTTCCGCCTTGTTCTTGCTTAGCTGACGAGGATACGATAAAACGCGTTTTCAAGATCAAGAAGGACAGCGCGCGCGGGCCGGACCGGGGTCTGCGGGAAGCGCTGCATCGCTGGCCTCGCACGGCCGGCTGCCCGGCAAGCGTCGCCCAACACCACCCAATGATAAGAAAACCACTGCTTTCGACGGCCTGCGCATCGCTCGCGGGCCTGGCCTTCCTCGCCGGTTGCGCGGCCAATCATCCCGCGCCCGCTCCGGCGGACAACCACGGCTGGATCAAGGACGAAGTCGCCGACTCCTATGTGTACGGCTATCCGCTCGTGCTGATGCAGACGTCGCGCACCGCGGCCATCGGGGACGACGGCACGCAGCCCGGCCAGGCGCCCGTGAATACCTTGCGCCACGAGCAGGCGCAGCCGCCGGTCGGCGCGGCCAATCCGCCGACGCCCGACGTCGACACGCTCGACTCGAACGGCTGGCTCGACCTGTCGGCCGAACCGGTCGTCGTGACGCTGCCGGATGCCCGCGGCCGCTACCTCGGCGCCCGCGCGCTCGACCTGTGGAGCAACGTGATCTGGTCGACGGGCGCGGACGCCAACCCGCGCACCGGCTCGGCCAAGGCGCAAGCGATTGCCTTCGCCGCGCCCGGCTGGGACGGCAAGCTGCCGAAGAACGTACAGCGCGTCGACGCGAGCTCGGCGAACGTCTGGTTGTCGGTGCGCATTCAGTCGAACGGTCCGCGTGACCTGACGGCGGTCAAGAAGCTGCAGCGTCTGATTCGCGTTGTGCCGCTGTCGGTATACACGGGCGACGCGCGCGGCTCGTCGATGGCGACGCGCGGCGGCCCCGCCGATCTTGCGCCGGAAGCCGCGCCGGCCGCGCAGGTCGCCGCGCTCGACGCCAATGCGTTTTTCACCCAGCTCGCCGACGCGCTGCGCGACAACCCGCCGTCGCCGGCCGATCCGCACGCGCTCAAGATCCTTGCCGATCTCGGCGTGAAACCGGGCGAGCCCGTGAAGCTGCCGGACGGCGCCGCCGACGCGATCGCCGCGGGTCTCGCCGACGGACGCGCCCGCGTCGCGGCAGTGCCGGCGAACGCGCTCACGGCGAACGGCTGGAGCTGGCTCGGCGACGACATCGGTCACTACAGCAACGACTACGCGCTGCGCGCCTACGCGGCCTACGCGCAGCCGGGCAGCGGTACGAAGGACGACGAAGTGCGTCCGACCGTGACGGTCGACAGCGACGGCCAGGCGCTGAACGGTGCGAACCGCTACGTGATCCACTTCGACGCGAAGGCGCTGCCGCCGGTACGCGCGTTCTGGACGATCACGCCGTACACGACGGACGGAGCGCTCCCCGACACCGACGAGGCGCGCCGCTCGATCACCTCGCGCGACCGGCTGCGCCGCAACCGCGACGGCTCGGTCGACATCTACGTGTCGGCGAATTCGCCGGGCAAGGCGCGCGCCTCGAACTGGCTGCCTACGCCGCGCAGCGACTTCAAGCTCGTCATGCGCCTGTACGCGCCGAAGCCGCAGGCCACCGACGGCAGCTGGCAGCCGCCCGCGGTCGAACGGCAGTAATCCGGCTGCTGTCCTGAGCGGAGTCCGCCGCCTATACTTCCGGGCGGCGGGCTCTTGTTTTTAGCGCGGCAATTCTCGTGTCGCCAAATAGGCAATAAAGCATGGCAAGTCCAAGCAAAGCAGCTCTGGTTTCCTCATTGCAGACATTGCGCTCGGCAGCGCAATCGAATCGCGCGAAGCGCATCGCGATCGGGCTGCTGATCTTCATCGTGCTGTTCGGGCTGCTCGGCTTTTTCGCGGCGCCGCCGCTCATCAGGCACATCGCCGAGCAGCAATTGAGCAAGCAGCTCGACCGGCCGGCCAGCATCGGGCGCATCGCGCTCAATCCGTACACGCTCAATCTCGAAGCCGACCGCATTCACGTGGGCGAGCGCGGCGGCACCGGTGATTTCGTCGACATCTCGCGGCTCGTGGTGCAGGCGTCATGGTCGTCGCTGTTTCGCCTCGCGCCGATCGTCGACGAAATCAAGATCGATTCGCCGCGCATCCATATCATTCGCTACGACGCGCAGCGTTTCAATTTCACCGACCTGATCGAGAAGTTCTCGACGCCGAGCAAGCCCGCAAGCAAGCCGACGCCGTTCTCGATCTCGAACATCCAGATCGAAAACGGCAGCTTCTATTTCGACGACCAACTGCTCGGCCAAAAGCACGTCGTCGATCAGTTCGCGCTCGGCGTGCCGTTCATCGCGACGCTGGCTTCGAAGACGAACATCTTCGTCGACCCGCGCCTGCGCGCGCGCATCGACGGCAGCCCGCTCGCGATCGACGGCAAGATCAAGCCGTTTGCCGCATCGCGCGAATCGGAAGTCGCGCTCAAGTTCGACGGCATCGACGTGCCGAAGGTGCTGTCGTACGTGCCCGCCAAGCTGCCGGTGACGGTGACCTCGGGCAAGCTCGCGAGCGACTTGAAGCTGAACTTCGTGATGGAAGGCGAGACGCCGACGCTCTCCGTGACCGGCACGACCGATCTCACGGATCTGGCGGTGGTCGATGCGGCGAAGGCGCCGCTGTTCGCCGCGAGCGGCGTGCACGTCGCGGCCGCGGAGCTGCAGCCGCTCAAGAGCGTGTTTCATTTCGATGACATCCACATCGATCAGCCCGTCGTGAATCTTGCACGCGAGAAGGACGGCACGCTCTCCATCCTGCGCGCGTTGACGCCGCCTGCCGCGAGCGGAGCGGTTGCGGCGTCGGCCCCCATGGCGTCGTCGGCGACGGCTGAAGCGAAGCCCGCGGCGCCGCTCGATCTGTCGATCAAGCGCTTCGCGATCAACGACGGCACGATCCATATCGACGACCGCGTGCCCGCGCAGCCGATGTTGGTCGGGCTCACGCATCTGGCCGTCGGGCTCGACGATTTTTCGACGCTCGCGAAAACGCCGGCCCGCTATACGCTCAACTCCGATCTTCAAAACGGCGGCTCGGTCGGGCTCGCGGGCTCGTTCGGCCTCGTCGCGAAGACCGCTGACGCGAAGGTGACGCTCGCGTCGATCCCGCTGCCGATCGCGCAGCCGTATATCGAAGGCGTGACGTCCGCGCGCGTGACCGAAGGCACGCTCAGCACGACGGTGAACGCCACCGCCGACTGGTCGAAGTCGCCGGTCGCGGTGCAGGTCGGCGACAGCGAGGTGGACCTCAAGTCGCTCAAGATCGCGGGCACCGATTCGAAGGCGCCGGCCGTGGCGCTCGCGGACGGTCACGTCGCGATCAAGCAGATCGACTTGACCGCGCGCACCGCCGACATCACGAGCATCGAGGCGAGCGGTCTCGCCATCAACGCGCAGCGCATGAAGGACGGCCGCATCGATCTGCAGACGCTCGCCGCGCCGCGCGAGGCCGCGCCCGAGCGCAAGGTCGCGCACGGCGCGCAGCAGGCCGAGGCGCAGGGGCCGGCGTGGCGCTACAAGATCGGCTCGTTCACGTTGAAGGACGCGTCGGCCGATTTCGTCGACAACAGCACGCCGCGGCCAGCGAAGCTGAGCTTCGCGCCGATCCAGCTCTCGGTGCAGAACATCAGCGACGACTTGAGCAAGCCGCTGCCCGTCACGCTGCAAGCGACGCTCAACAAGAAGGGCTCGGTCGACGTGAAAGGCGACGTGACCGCGAGCCCGCTCAAGCTCGCGCTGAACGTGAACGGCAACCGGCTCGACGCGGCCGCGTTCGAGCCGTACTTCGGCAGCAAGCTCAATGCGACGATGGCGAGCGCGCTCTTGAACCTGAAGGGCGATCTCGCGTTCGCGCAGACCGAGAAGGCCATGAGCGCGTCGTATCGCGGCGATGCGGCGCTCGTCGACGTGCGCCTGCTCGACCGCGTGAATTCGACGCCGCTCGCGGGCTGGGGCTCGCTGTCGCTCGCCAACCTGAAAGCGCGCTACGACGCGCACGGCACCGATGTCGACGTCGGCCGTGTGACGTTCGCCGACTTCTACGGACGCGTGCTGCTCGATGCGCAAGGCAAGCTGAACCTGAACGACGTGCTCGCGCAGCAGAAATCGGCGGAGCAGGGCAAGGGCGAGCCGGTGCCGTTGTCGCCGGGCTCGGCGCCGGCACCGGCCGCGGCCGTCGCGCAGCAAGCGCCGGCGGCAGCGGCGGCGTCCTCAAGCGCGCATGCCGCCGCGCCCGCAGCCGCTTCATCGGCCACAGCCGGCGCCGCGCCAAGCGCGCCGGTCAACCTGCGCTTCGGCCAACTCGTGCTGCAAAAAGGCCGCGTGAATTACACCGACGACTTCATCAAGCCGAACTACACGGCGAATCTCATCGACATCACGGGCACGATCGGCGCCTTCGGCACGAATTCGACGACGCCCGCGCCGGTCGACGTCGGGGCGAAGCTCGAGGCGAACGGCCCGATCTCGATCCGCGGCACGGTGAACCCGCTCGCGAAGAAGCCGCAGCTCGACCTGACCGCGACCGCGCACGGCATCGAGCTCACGAACCTCACGCCGTACTCCGCGAAATACGCGGGCTACCCGATCACGAAGGGCAAGCTCAACGTCGATCTGAGCTACAAGCTCGAGAACGATCAACTGAGCGCGAACAACCACATCTTCATCGACCAGCTCACGTTCGGCGACCACATCCAGAACGACACGGCGACGAAGCTGCCGGTGCGTCTCGCGATCTCGCTCCTGAAGAACTCGCGCGGCGAGATCGACGTGAACATTCCGGTGTCGGGGTCGCTCGCGAACCCCGAGTTCAGCATTGGCAGCGTGATCTGGCACGCGTTCGTGAACCTCATCGAAAAGGCCGTGACCGCGCCGTTCTCGCTGCTCGCCAATGCCTTCGGCGGCGGCGGCGGGGAGGACCTCGGCTACGTCGAGTTCGATCCGGGCTCGGCCAAGCTCACCGACGCGACGACCAAGAAGCTCGACACGATCGTCAAGGCGCTCAACGACAAGCCGGCGGTGAAGATCGACCTGATCGGTCGCGTCGACCCGGCGGTCGATACGCCCGCGCTGCGCCTCGTGTACGTCGACCGCCTCGTGCAGCAGGAGAAGGTGAAGGATGTGGTCGGGCACGGCGAGAGCGTCGATACCTCGACGGTGAAGGTCGATCCGAAGGAGTACGACGACTATCTGACGAAGGCGTACAAGGACGCGGACTTCAAGAAGCCGCGCAACATCATCGGCTTGACGAAGAGCATCCCCGCCGCCGACATGAAGACGGCCATCGCCGAGCACGCGCCGATCGACGAAGCGAGCCTGCGTGCGCTCGCGCAGCAGCGCGCGCAGGCTGTGCAGCAGTATTTCGACGGCAAGGTCGATCCGAGCCGCGTGTTCATCGTCGCGCCGAAGCTCGACGCGCAAGGCATCAAGGACAAGGGCGCGACGACGCGAGTCGATTTTGGGTTGAAGTGACGGTGCGAAGCGCAAAGCCCGCAATGATGTATCGCGCATAGCGTTAACCGCGCGACCGCACAACAATCGCCGCGATTGTTTCAACGCGCGCACCCGCTTTGCAGCGGTGCGCGCGTCACTTGATTAGTGATACCTGTCTAAACGAGCGTTTCCTCTCTTACTTCACTGTCCGTTTGCTGTTTCACTGCTAGGCCTGCGCTCGGCGACGTCGGAGCGCAGGTCCGCTTGAAATCTACGAAGTGAACGTAAAGACAGGAGGGAAACGCATGTCGAGATCCATTCGAAAACGCGCGCTCGCCGGGTTTGTGGCGCTTGCGCTAAGCAGCACGCAATTCGCAGGACTAACCGCTCTTCTGTCGCTGTCGAGCGCGCGCGAAGCGGCTGCCGCCGTCGCGCCGGCGGCCACCGACGACTACGCCGATACGCGCTATCCGATCATCCTCGTGCACGGACTCTCGGGCACCGACAAATACGCGGGCGTGCTCGACTACTGGTACGGCATCCAGTCGGATCTCGAGCAGCACGGCGCGATGGTTTATGTCGCGAACCTCTCCGGCTTTCAAAGCGATGCCGGGCCGAATGGCCGCGGCGAGCAACTGCTCGCGTATGTCAAGCAGGTGCTCGCGGTTACGGGCGCGCAGAAGGTCAATCTGATCGGCCATAGCCAGGGCGGGCTGACCTCGCGCTATGTCGCCGCGGTGGCGCCGGACCTGGTGGCGTCGGTGACGACGATCGGCACGCCGCACTGGGGCTCGCAATTCGCGGACTTCGTCGCCGAGGTGCTCGCGAAAGATCCGACCGGGCTCGCCGCACCGATCATCGGCTCGTTCGCGAACGTGCTCGGCACGCTCTTCAGCAGCAACCTCAACACGAATCAGAACGCGCTTGCCGCGCTCGCCGCGCTGGAGACGGCCAATGCCGCTTCGTTCAACCAGCAGTTCCCGAGCGCGGGGCTCGGCGCGCCGGGTTCGTGCCAGACCGGTGCGCCGACGGAGACCGTCGGCGGCAACACGCACCTGCTGTACTCGTGGGCCGGCAGTGCGATTCAGCCGACCTCGGTGCTGGGCATCCAGGGCGCGACCGATACCAGCGTGGGTCTGCTCGACCCGGCCGATGTCACCGATCCGTCGACGCTCGTGCTGTACGGTACGGGCGCGATCATGATCAACCGCGGTTCG
>DATGHJ010000413.1:0-2171 GCA_035308085.1 Trinickia sp.
GAAGGCGACGTGCTCGAAGCCGCGCTTGCCTTTGCGCGGCGCGTGGCGGCGAAGGACATGGGCGCGGGGGATACGCATCCGCGTCTGCGCGATCGCAAGATTCAGCACGAAAATGCGGCCGGCTTTATTCAGTTCGCGCGCAACAGCGTCGCAGCGGTTGCCGAACATTTCCCCGCGCCGGGCAAATGCATCGACGCGATCGAAGCGGGCGTGCTGAAGGGTTTCGACCAGGGCCTCGCGTTCGAGCGCGAATGCTTCATGGCGCTCGTGCAGACGCCCGAAAGCCGCGCATTGCGCCACGCATTCTTCGGTGAGCGGGCCGCGAGCAAGATCCCTGATGTTCCTTCGGAAACCCCCGTGCGCGCGATCAAGCAAGTCGCGGTGATCGGCGCGGGCACGATGGGCGGCGGCATCGCGATGAACTTCGTGAACGCCGGGCTGCCGGTGACGCTCCTGGAGACGAAGCAGGAAGCGCTTGAGCGCGGCCTGGCGACGATCCGCAAGAACTACGAAACGACCGTCAAGAAGGGCAAGCTGACGCAGGAGGCGCTCGAGTCGCGCATGGCGCTGATCAAGCCAACGCTCTCCTACGACGACCTCGTCGGCGCCGACTTGATCGTCGAAGCGGTGTTCGAGGAGCTTGGCGTGAAGGAGCAGGTGTTCCGGCGCCTCGACGAAGTCGCGAAGCCCGGCGCGATCCTCGCATCGAACACGTCGACGCTCGATGTGAACAGGATCGCGTCCTTCACCAAGCGTCCCGGCGATGTGATCGGCATGCACTTCTTCAGCCCCGCGAACGTGATGAAGCTGCTCGAAGTCGTGCGCGGCAAAGACACGGCGAAGGATGCGCTCGCCACCGTCATGCAAATCGCCAAGCAGATCAAGAAGACGGCGGTCGTGTCGGGTGTTTGTGACGGTTTCATCGGCAACCGGATGGTCGAGCAGTACGTCCGTCAGGCGCTCTTCATGCTGGAGGAAGGCGCGCTGCCCGCGCAAATCGACGGCGCGATCGAGCGCTTCGGGTTCGCGATGGGGCCGTTCCGCATGAGCGATCTCGCGGGTAACGACATCGGCTGGGCGATCCGCAAGCGCCGTTATCAAGAACAGCCGGACATGCACTACTCGAAGATCGCCGACCGTCTCTGCGAGACGGGGCGCTTCGGGCAGAAGACAGGCGGCGGCTGGTACGACTACGTGGCCGGCGAGCGCAACGCGCGCCCTTCGGCGCTCGTCGACGAGATGATCGTCGCGTATTCGAACGAGATCGGCCGCGCGCGGCGCAAGATCGGCGACGACGAGATCGTCGAGCGGCTCGTGTTCGCGCTCGTCAACGAAGGCGCGAAGATCTTGGCGGAAGGGATCGCATCGAAGGCATCCGATATCGACATGGTTTATCTGACCGGCTACGGCTTTCCGCTTTGGCGCGGCGGCCCGATGCTGTATGCCGACACGGTTGGCCTTTATAACGTCGAGCGCGCGATGGCACGTTACGCGGCACAGCAGAATGGCGACGCGTGGCAGATCGAACCGCTTATCACGGAACTGGCGGCAGCGGGCCGGGGCTTCAATAGCTGATCCGCGCTCCGGTGGTTCGCGTGGCGCATCGCGCGGTTCGATGCGCCACGCGATCGGCGATGTTTAGCGAGGTGACACGATGAAAAACGCAGACCAGGTGCTGCTCGTCGTCGACGTGCAGAACGATTTCATGCCGGGCGGTCCATTGGCGGTGCCGGAGGGCGATCAGATCGTGCCGCTCATCAATCGGCTGGCCCGAGGTTTCGAGCACGTCGTGCTGACACAGGATTGGCATCCGGCCGATCACATCTCGTTCGCCGAGAACCACGCGTCGCGCGCACCGTTCGAGACGATTACGCTGCCGTACGGGCCGCAGGTGTTGTGGCCCGTGCATTGCGTACAGGGCACGCCGGGCGCCGCGTTGCACCGCGGCCTCGACATTCCTCACGCGCGGCTCGTGATTCGCAAGGGGCATCACCAGGATGTCGACAGCTATTCGGCGTTTCTCGAAGCCGACGGCACCACGCGCACCGGCCTCGCCGGTTATCTGCGGGATCTTGGGGTGACGCGCGTCTATTGCTGCGGGCTCGCCACCGACTATTGCGTTGCGTTTTCCGCACTCGATGCGCGTCTGGCGGGCTTCGAAGTGGCGGTGA
>DATGHJ010000414.1:0-5141 GCA_035308085.1 Trinickia sp.
GGGCGGCCACGGCGTGGACGGCCCGTTTTTCCCCACTAACCGGCCCGCGCCCGTCACGCCTTCGACCGGCGCGCAACTGCAACAACAGGCGCAACAGCGGCTGGAAGCGCGCCTTGGCGCGAACACAGTGCTGAGCAACGGCGCCTCGATTACCAAGGAGCAGGCTCAGAGCAAGGGCCTTGGCTTTATCGCCAAGCACTTCGACCAGATCGATACGGCGCATTCGGGCCGCGTGTCGATGGACGATGTGCGGCAGTATCTGCAGCAACAGCACTGAGGGCGCGCAGCGTGTACTCGCAGCTTGGCGCCCCGCTTAGCGACAACGGTACGTTGCGACACTGCCGCCGTTGTGGTTGTGCGGGGCGCTTTATTGGCTCGCGGGTGACTTGCGTTTGACTTGGCGTTCTTAAGAGGGGGCGCTGCGAAAAAGGGGGGCTGCCATCGGCCTTCGATCTTTTGAACAGCGCGGCGCAATGGGCTCATTTCCTGGCGTCGCTTCGGCGCCGGGCATCGTAATCTGCGTGGCAGCGGCGATTGCCGCTCTTTGCCGCCCAATCGGACTCGTTGATCTTCGAGCAGCCAAATTCATCCGTGACTTCCGTATCGACAGACGCATCCGAAAACGCCCGCTATGCCGAAGCCCACAACCACCTCGGCAACGTGCTCACGGGACTCGGCCGCTTGTCCGAGGCGAAAGAGGCGTATCAGCGCGCGATCAAGATTCGGCCGCGGTACCCCGAGGCGCTCAACAACCTCGGTAACGTGCTGAGGTCGCTGGGCCGGCACGCCCAGGCCGAGATGGTCTGCCGGCTCGCGCTCGCCGCCCGCCCCGATTTCGCCGACGCGCACAACAGCCTCGGCGTCGTTCTGAGCGATCTCAAGCGCTTTCCGGAAGCGGAACTGGCCTGCCGTCAAGCACTCGTGCTTCGCCCCGATTTTGCCGAGGCGCATTACAACCTCGGCATCGTGCTGCGCGCACTCGATCGGCTGTCCGAGGCCGAAGCGGCCTACCGGCAAGCGCTTGCCATTCGTCCCGACAGCGTCGAAGCGCTGAACAACCTTGGCAGCGTACTCCAGGCGTTCGATCGCCTGCCCGAAGCCGCGGCGGTGTACGGCCAAGCACTGACGATACGCCCCGGTTTTGCCGAGGCGCACCAGAACCTCGGCAACGTGCTCAAGGAACTCGGCCAACTGCCGGAGGCCGAGGCGGCTTACCGGCGCGCGATCTCGATTCGCGCCGACTATGGCGACGCGAAATTCGGCTTGGCGACGCTACTCCTCAGCACGGGCCGTTTCGACGAAGGATGGCCGCTCTACGAGTGCCGTTACGACCAGCCGGAATTCGTCCATCACAAGAGCCGGTTGCGCCTGACCTGCCCTCAGTGGCAGGGCGAGGCGCTCGCGGGCAAGTCGGTACTGGTGTGGCAGGAGGACGGCCTCGGCGACATGATCCAGTTCGGCCGCTACCTGCCGCTCTTCAAGGCGCAAGGAGCCGCGCAAGTTGCGTTTGCCTGTGTTCCCGCATTGCACGGGCTGTTTGCCGCTGTCGACGGCATCGATGCCGTGCTCGATCACGACACGGCGCAAGCGCGTTCGTCCGCATACGACTGCTGGACGAGCCCGCTGAGCGTGCCGTTTCACACGCGCACGACGGTCGACACTATTCCGCATTTTGCATACCGGATACCCGAGCCGTCGCTCGTCGCAAGCTGGCGCGCGCGGCTGTCGACGCTCGCGCCCGGTCCGAGGATCGGCCTCGTCTGGAAGGGCAATGCGAAGCACCACAACGATGCGAACCGGTCGCTGCCAACGCTCGCCGCGCTGGCGCCGCTGTGGAGCGTGGCGGGCGTCAGCTTCGTGAGCTTGCAGAAAGGGCAGGGCGAGGAAGAAGCACGATGGCCGCCGCCCGGCCAACCGCTGCTGCATCTCGGCTCGGACGTGACGGATTTCGCCGATACCGCCGCGATCGTCAGCCAACTCGATCTCGTGATTTGCGTCGACACGTCGACGGCGCATCTGGCCGCGTCGCATGGCAAGCCGTGCTGGTTGTTGCTGCCGGGACGCGGCGTCGACTGGCGCTGGATGCACGAGCGGACGGACTCGCCGTGGTATCCGGGCACGCTGCGCCTGTTCCGGCAATCGGCGGAGGAAGGCTGGCCGGCCGTGATCGAGCGCGTGCGCCAAGCCTTGGCAGTTGCACTCCCCGCGCTGGCTCGACCCGTCGCCGGATGAGCGGGCCTGCCCTGCGCAATCACAAAAAATTCTTCTCGAAGTAGTACAAACCCGGTCTCAAGAACCGCAGCGTGTTGCCGTTAATGCGAACGGAGCTTTTCGCGGACAATAGGGGCTAGCCGCCGCGCGCGGCCCCGTTTCGAGCAGGCAACGTGTAAGGAATCCCCGCAGTACCGTTCCCGCAGGCGGCAAAGCCAGGGCCTGTTCGCGCCAATAACAGGCTCTGGAAAGGCACCGTCGACCCTGCGCTCGGTCGCACCGAGGTTTGCATATCCAATCACTCTTCCCACGAGGGCGACACTGTGATTCGACGCGGTATTGCCGGCTTGTCGATGGCGCTTTGCTGCGCCGGCAGCGCATTCGCGGGCGGTCCTGACTGCTCGCGCACCTACACGCTCGCGCTGCACGATCACGGCCTGCTATATTCGGTGGAGAGCGATACCGGCATCGACAAGGATTTCGCCGACGAACTGATTCGCCGCAGCGGCTGCAAGATCAACGTGAGCCTGATGTCGCGCGCACGGATCTGGAAGCTGATCGAATCGGGCGCGCTCGACTTCAGCTTGTCGGGCATCGCCAACGACGAACGCAATCAGTACGCGTCGTTCGCCTGGTACTTCAGCGACAAATACTATTTGCTCGTGCGCAAGGACTCGGGCATCCGCACGATGTCCGATTTCGAGCACAACGACCAGTTCGAGCTCGGCGTGATCCGCAGCTTTCGCTATAGCGACTCGGCCAATCAAGTCGTCGACAAGCTCGCCGCCGGAAACCGCGTGAGCCAGGCAGGCGGCCTCGAACCGCTCTACGAAGCGCTGATCCTGCGCCGCATCCAAGGGATGATCATCGAGCCGTTCGATTACCCGGCCATCGACGAAAAGCGTATTCGCGACGTCACGACGGTGCTCGACTTCAACGATCCGCCGATTCCGCACGGCCTCATCATGTCGAAGAAGGCGCTGTCGCCAGAACAGCAGCAGAAGTGGCGCGATCTCGTGAACCAGATGCGCGCCGACGGTACCGTGCGCCGCATCTTCCGCAAGTATTTCAAGCCGGACTTGGCCGATTCCATGGTCGACGTCCAATTGCCGCCGTGAGCCGGGTACGTCAATACCTGATTCCATTGCTGGTCTTGACCGCTGCGCTTGGCCTGACCTGGATCGTCTGGGATCACGAACGGCAAGCGGCGCGGCACGAACTGCTGTCGCAGTTCGATTTCGCACTGGGCGACGCCGTGAGCCGGGTCGACCAGCGCATGGCCACGTATCAGTTGATGCTGCGCGGCGTGCAGAGCTTGTTCTCGGCGACCGGCACGCTGGACCGCGCGCGCTTTCGCGATTACGTCGATACACTGAGTCTCGACCCGACCTTCTCCGGCATCCAGGCGATCGGCATCGCGCAATGGGTGCCGGCTGCGCGCAGAGCGGCGCATGTCGCCGAGATGCGCCGTGCAGGCTTGACGCGCTACGCGATTCAGCCCGGCGGCGCGCGTGACGACTATGCGCCCATCATTCAGCGCGAGCCGTATGTCGGCCGCAATCGAAACCGGGTCGGCTTCGATACCTGGGCCGACCCGGCGCGGCGCAACGCGATGGAGCGGGCGCGCGATTCCGGCATGGCGGCGATCACCGGCAAGCTGCGCCTCGCGGTCGATCAGGACGACGATACCCATCCCGGCTTCATCATGTACCTGCCGATCTATGCGCGAGGCCGGCCGCAGGACAACGTCGCAGAGCGCCGAGAGAATCTGATCGGCTGGGTCTACGCGTCGTTCCACATGCGCGACATCATCGCGAGCCTTTACGGCGAGGCGCCGCCCGGTCTCACGCTGGCGGTGTACGACGGCGTCGAGCCGTCGCCGGCGTCGCTGATGCACCGCTCGTCGCAGGCGGCCGCCGAGCGTCAGCCGCCCGCGCTTTCGGCGAGCGAGTACCTCGTCGTCGCCGGACACGACTGGACCCTGACCCTCTCCGCAAGCGACGCCTTCAAGGCCCGCTTCGGCCGCCACGCCGAAATGGTGATCGCGCTCGCGGGCACGGGCTTGAGCCTCTTGCTCGCGCTGCTCGCGTGGCTGCTCGTGACCGGCCGCGGCCGCGCGATGCGGCTCGCTTCCGCGATGACGCGCGAATTGCGCGAGCACGAGGCCGAGCTGCGCATCGCCGCGGTCGCCTTCAATTCGCTGGAACCGATGATGGTCACCGACGCCGACGCGAAGATCCTGCGCGTGAATTCGGCCTTCACGGAATGCACGGGCTACACGGCCAACGAAATTGTCGGCAAGACGCCGCACATCCTGAACTCGGGCCGCCACAGCGCGGCGTTCTTCCGCGAAATGGCCGACTCGATTCACCGCGAAGGCGGCTGGCAGGGCGAGATCTGGGACCGTCGCAAGAACGGCGACATCTATCCGAAGTGGCTCACGATTTCGGCGGTGAGGGGAGAGGATGGCGTCGTCAGTCATTACGTCAGCACGCATCACGACATCACCGAACGCAAGATCGCGGAAGATCGCATCAAGGAGCTGGCCTTCTTCGATGCGCTGACGCGCTTGCCCAACCGCACGCTGCTGATGGATCGACTGAAGCAGGCGATCACGTCGAGCGCGCGCAGCGATGCATGCGGCGCGCTGCTGTTCATCGACCTCGATCACTTCAAGACGCTCAACGACACGCTTGGCCACGACCAAGGCGATTTGCTGCTGCAGCAAGTGGCGCAGCGTCTCGCGGCGAGCGTGCAGGAGAGCGATACGGTGGCGCGCGTGGGCGGCGACGAGTTCGTCGTGGTGCTGGGGAGCTTGAGCGAGAACCAGCAGGAGGCGGCGCGTCAGACGGAAGCGCTCGGCGAACGGATCATCGCGGCGCTCGGCAATCCGTATCAGCTCGACGACATCGAATACCGCACCACGGCCA
>DATGHJ010000415.1:0-6972 GCA_035308085.1 Trinickia sp.
GTGAAGCGGCTTAACCTGACGCGCCAGGACCCTCCGCTCGATATCAAACTCGTGCTCGACCAATGAACGCGCACTTGTCGTTGCATGAATCGCCGCTTTTTCAGCCGCTTATTCCGCCGTTTTTTCCGCTTTAACGCATGATCGAAACGAACCAGTCCCTGCGGGATTGCTTGGCTCCGGCGAAGCTCAATCTCTTTCTGCACATCACGGGCCGTCGGCCCGATGGCTATCACGCACTGCAAACGGTCTTCCAACTGCTCGATTGGGGTGATCGTCTGCACTTCACGCTGCGCCTCGACGGACGCATCCACCGCAAGACCGACGTTCCCGGCGTGCCGGAAGAGAGCGACCTCGTCGTGCGCGCGGCTGCGCTCCTCAAAGCGGAGACCGGCACCGGCGCGGGTGTCGACATCGAGATCGACAAACGCCTGCCGATGGGCGCGGGCCTTGGCGGCGGCAGCTCCGACGCCGCAACGACGCTGCTCGCACTCAACCGCCTCTGGAAGCTCGATTTGCCGCGCAACGTGCTGCAAGCTCTCGCGCTGCGGCTCGGCGCCGATGTTCCATTCTTCGTATTTGGAAAAAATGCATTCGCAGAGGGTGTCGGAGAAGCGCTTCAGGCTGTACAATTGCCGCCGCGTTACTTCCTTGTGGTGACGCCGGGGGTACATGTTCCGACTGCAGCGATTTTTTCCGATAGATCGTTGACAAGAGATTCAAAAGCCCTCACAATTACGGACTTTCTTGCACAGCATAGCTGCAGCGAAAATTGGCCGGACGATTTCGGCCGAAATGACATGCAGCAAGTTGTAGCGGGAAAATACGCGGAAGTTGCCCGGGTGCTCGAATGGTTTGCTGACATCGCGCCCGCGCGGATGACCGGGTCCGGCTCTAGTGTTTTTGCCGCGTTCCCAAGTCTCGGCGAAGCAGAAGCGGCGCAAGCCAAACTGCCGTCCGAATGGGCAAGCGCAGTAACAGCGAGTCTGGATACGCATCCACTCTTTGCTTTCGCGGCATGAGGTTTCGCGTCGCCGGGATGTCCTACACACCCGGTGAAGCTCAAAGTTAGTGTAGGGGAGTCGCCAAGTTGGTCAAGGCACCGGATTTTGATTCCGGCATGCGAGGGTTCGAGTCCTTCCTCCCCTGCCAAAAATTCTTCGCATTTCCCGCCTCCAGCTGAAGCAGGTGCACGATGAGCAGCCATGACGGCCTGATGGTTTTTACTGGCAACGCGAATCCCGCGCTCGCTCAGGAAGTCGTCAAAATCCTCGGTATTCCACTCGGCAAAGCAATGGTCAGCCGTTTCTCGGACGGTGAGATCCAGGTCGAGATTCAGGAAAACGTGCGCGGCAAGGATGTCTTCGTCCTGCAATCCACGTGCGCGCCGACGAACGACAACCTGATGGAGTTGATGATCATGGTCGATGCGCTCAAGCGCGCATCCGCCGGCCGGATCACCGCCGCAATCCCCTACTTCGGCTATGCGCGCCAGGATCGCCGCCCGCGTTCGGCGCGCGTCGCGATTTCGGCGAAGGTCGTCGCGAACATGCTGGAGATTGCCGGCGTCGAGCGGATCATCACGATGGATCTGCACGCCGACCAGATTCAAGGCTTCTTCGACATCCCCGTCGACAACATCTACGCAACGCCTGTTCTGCTCGGCGATCTGCGCAAGCAGAACTATGAAGATCTGCTCGTGGTGTCGCCGGACGTTGGTGGCGTGGTGCGCGCCCGGGCGCTCGCGAAGCAGTTGAACTGCGATCTCGCGATCATCGACAAGCGCCGTCCGAAGGCGAATGTTGCCGAGGTGATGAACATCATCGGTGAAGTCGAAGGCCGCACCTGCGTGATCATGGACGACATGGTCGACACCGCCGGCACGCTCTGCAAGGCAGCGCAGGTGCTGAAGGAACGCGGCGCAAAGCAAGTTTTCGCGTATGCGACGCACCCGGTGCTGTCGGGCGGCGCGGGCGAGCGTATCGCCGGTTCGGCACTCGACGAACTCGTCGTGACCGATACGATTCCGCTCTCCGACGAAGCGCGCGGCTGCTCGAAGATCCGCTCGCTGTCGTGCGCGGGGCTGCTCGCCGAAACGTTCTCGCGGATTCGCCGCGGCGATTCGGTGATGTCGCTGTTCGCCGAGGCTTGAAGCAAACGTAACGTATTTGCCGGCGGCGTTGCTCGATGCAACGCCGTCAGCACAATCGGCATGGGCTAATTCGGGTTCATGCCGCCTGGTCCAGGGCCAGCGCGATGAGCGTGTAGGCCCTTAGTTTTTACTGCCTGGTCGCGGGCAGTGTACGGAGAACAACATGAAAGTCGTCGCTTTTGAGCGCAATCTGCAAGGTACGGGTGCGAGCCGCCGCCTGCGTATTTCCGGCAAGACCCCGGGGATCGTGTATGGCGCCAGTTCGGAACCGCAACTGATCGAACTCGATCACAACGCCCTGTGGCACGCCCTGAAGAAGGAAGTGTTCCACTCGTCGATCCTCGACCTGGAAGTGGCCGGCAAGTCGCAACAAGTTCTGCTGCGCGACGTGCAATACCACCCGTTCCGTCAGCTCGTGCTGCACGTGGACTTCCAGCGCGTCGACCCGAAGAAGAAGCTGCACACGAAGGTCCCGCTTCACTTCATGAACCAGGAAACCAACCCGGCCGTTAAGACTGGCGGCGCGATCATCGCCCACGTCTTGAACGACGTCGAAATCGAGTGCCTGCCGGCCGACCTGCCGGAATTCGTCGAACTCGATCTGGCGAAGATCGAAGCCGGTCAGTCGCTGCACGCCAAGGACATCACGCTGCCGAAGGGGGTGTCGCTCGTGGCCCACGTCGAAAGCGAAAACCCGGTGGTCGCATCCGCGGCGATCCCGGCTAGCGTTGCCGCTGCTGAAGGCGAAGCTGCTGGTGCAGCCGAAGGCGAAACGCCCGCTGCATAAGCGCTAAAACAATCGGTATCCTCTCGATCCGTTCTTCGGAACGGACGACGTGACCCGCCGCGGCTTGCCCGGCGGGTTTTTTTTCGGTTTTTCGGTATCGCGCGGCTTCGCGGCCGCCACACAAGAACCATGATCAAGCTGATCGTCGGGCTCGGCAATCCGGGCGCCGAATACACCGCGACCCGCCACAACGCCGGTTTCTGGCTCGTCGATCAACTCGCGCGCGATGCGGGCGCAACGCTGCGCGACGAGCGGCGCTTTCACGGCTTTTATGCCAAGGCGCGACTCTTCGGCGAGGAAGTGCATCTGCTCGAGCCGCAGACATACATGAACCGCTCGGGCCAATCGGTGGTCGCCGTCGCGCATTTCTTCAAGATCCTGCCCGACGAGATTCTCGTCGCCCACGACGAACTCGATCTGCCGCCCGGCGCCGTGAAGCTGAAGCTCGGCGGCGGCAGCGGCGGACACAACGGGCTCAAGGACATCACCGCTCATCTGTCGTCGCAGCAGTACTGGCGGCTGCGGATCGGCATCGGACATCCGCGTGATTTGATTCCCGAGTCCGCGCGCGCCGGCGCGAAGCCTGATGTCGCGAATTACGTGCTGAAGCCTGCGCGCAAAGAAGAACAGGCTACGATCGATGCCTCGATCGAGCGCTTGCTCGCCGTGATGCCGCATGTCGTCAAAGGCGAACTGGAGCGCGCGATGATGCAGTTGCATCGCAACGCCTGACATTCGTCGATCGAAGCGTTCGACGTCATGCCACCCCGACGGCAACCATAGGAGCCACCCTTGAGCCGCTATTGGAGCGACATCGTTCAGCACCTCACCCCGTATGTGCCCGGCGAGCAGCCCCCGCTCGCGAACCCGGTGAAGCTGAACGCCAACGAGAACCCGTACCCGCCGTCGCCGCGTGTTGCCGAGGCGATCCGGCGTGCACTCGGCGATAGCGGCGAGACGCTGCGCCTCTATCCGGATTCGAGCGCGCGCAAACTGCGCGAGACGGTTGCCGCGCATCACGGCATCTCGGCCGACCAGGTGTTCGTCGGCAACGGCTCGGACGAGGTGCTCGCTCATGTTTTTCAAGCGCTGCTCAAGCACGACAAGCCCATTCTTTTTCCCGACATCACGTATAGCTTCTACCCGACGTACGCGCGTCTCTACGACGTCGCTTACCAGACCGTGGCGGTCGACGATGCGTTCGCGATTCGCGTCGACGACTACCTTGTGCCGAATGGCGGCGTGCTGATCGCGAACCCGAATGCGCCGGCGGGGCGCGCGTTGCCGCTGTCCGAGATCGAGCGGCTCGTCGCGAAGAGTCCGGAA
Organism: Trinickia sp.; assembly: GCA_035308085.1. Taxonomy (GTDB): domain Bacteria; phylum Pseudomonadota; class Gammaproteobacteria; order Burkholderiales; family Burkholderiaceae; genus Trinickia_A. Next base: position 4,263 of record DATGHJ010000415.1, read on the forward strand.
TCGGTCGTGGTGATCGATGAAGCCTATGTCGATTTCGGCGCGCAATCGGCGGTGTCGTTGATCGAGAAGTACGCCAATCTGCTGATCGTGCAGACCATGTCGAAGGCGCGCTCGCTCGCCGGCATCCGGGTGGGCTTGGCGTTGGGCGACGCCAGGTTGATCGACGCGCTGAACCGCGTGAAAGATAGCTTCAATTCCTATCCGCTCGACCGGCTCGCGCAAGCCGCGGCGCAAGCCGCCTACGAGGACGACGCATGGTTCCGCGCAAGCTGCGCGAAGGTAATCGCGAGCCGCGAGCGTGTGTCGGCGGGATTGGCTGAACTGGGATTCGTTGTCGTGCCGTCAGCCACGAACTTCGTTTTGGCGTCGCATCCGGCACATGACGCCGGGCAACTGGCCGAGAGACTGCGTGAGAGGGAAATCTTCGTGCGGCACTTCAAGCTGCCGCGGATCGACGCGTATCTACGCATTACCATTGGCACGGACGCCGAATGCGACGCGCTGCTCGGCGCGTTGCGGACTTACGTCCGATAAATCGCTGACAAGATGAGCGAGCCGCTCGCAACGAGCGGCATAGCGAGCGCGCCGCCCAACGCTCGCGCGCCGTAAGCGCCGCAAGCGCGCATCAAGCGTTCTTCGCGGCCTGCAACGCGTGATACTTCGCCATGAGCCCCTCGGGCGTTTCGACATGCTGAGGGTCGCGCGGAATACATTCGACAGGACACACCTGCTGGCACTGCGGCTCATCGAAATGGCCGACGCATTCGGTGCATTTGCGCGGGTCGATCACGTAGATTTCCGGGCCCATCGAGATTGCGTCGTTCGGGCACTCGGGCTCGCAGACGTCACAATTGATGCACTCGTCGGTAATCATCAAAGCCATACTTAACTCACAAAAAACGCCGGGCTGCCCCCAAGTCTACTCGCCCGCCTGATGCGAAACGATGGACGCGGGGTGCCCGTTCCGGCCGGCGCCTATCGGGCGCCAGCCTTCGCAGCACTCATCAAGGTTGCGCCGCCGACGGCTGCGCCATTTCGGCAACCTTCTCCTGCAGCCACTTCTCGACCGACGGGAACACGAACTTGCTGACATCGCCGCCCAACTGCGCGATTTCACGCACGATCGTGCCCGAAATGAACTGGTATTGATCGGACGGCGTCATGAACATCGTCTCGACGTCAGGCAGCAGATAGCGGTTCATCCCAGCCATCTGGAACTCGTATTCGAAGTCCGACACGGCACGCAGACCGCGCACGATCACACGCGCGTTGTTGGTCCGCACGAAGTCCTTCAAGAGCCCTTTGAAGCTCATCACTTGCACATTCGGATAGTGCCCCAGCACTTCGCACGCAATGTCGAGACGCTCCTGCAGCGAAAAAAACGGCTTCTTGGCGCGGCTGTCGGCGACTCCGACGACCAGCGTGTCGAATATGCTCGACGCGCGCCGCACGAGGTCTTCGTGACCGCGAGTCAAGGGATCGAACGTACCCGGGTACACGGCGACTACCATGGAGCATCTCCTCTCTTCACGCAGATTGGGGCGCGGGCGCGCAATGAAACGCCGCCGCCCGCAGCGACGCACGTGACGGCAAACCGCCCGGCGCCTGTTTTGGAACGCGCATTATTCATCATTTTCGCGTTGCAGCAAATGATAATGGACCGCCCCCGCCTTGCCGTGTCGCACGAGCGTCCAGCCCGCGAGCGCTTCCGTTTCGCCGGACTCGATCGGCACGCCCGATTCGACGTAGAGGAAGCCGTCGGCGCTGACGAGCGGCGCGGCCAGCTCGATCGCCCGGCCGAGGATATCGTCGCCGAACGGCGGATCGAGAAAGACCACGTCGAACGAGCCCGGCGCGAGACTCGCCGCAAGACGCAACGCGTCCGCTTCGGCGATTTCGATCGTTGCCGCGCGCAGCCGCGACTGATTGGCGCGCAACTGCTGTGCCGCGCGCGCATTGCGCTCGACCATCACGACGCGCGCCGCGCCGCGCGACGCCGCCTCGAAGCCGAGCGCCCCGCTGCCAGCAAACAAATCGAGGCAGCGTTGGCCGTCGAGACGCTGGCCCAGCCAGTTGAAGAGCGTTTCGCGCACGCGATCGGGCGTGGGGCGCAGGCCATCGAGATCGAGCACGGGCAGCGGCGTGCGTTTCCAGTCGCCGCCAATGATGCGGATCGTGTGCGGTTTGCCGCGGTTCGAGGTCGAAGCCGGGGCGCGCGAAGCGGAAGAACGGGACATGCAGATTCGAATTGTGGAGGTTTTTTCCAGCGCGGGTATCCGGCGGCGGACATCCTGCTGCGCAAATACGCATACGTTCAAGGTAATCAACGTTACCACAGCGTCGCAGACGCGTTGCCACGCCGGGGTCCGGCCGCGCAACCGCACTCACGCCGACGCCGGAGGGCGCCCCTGATAAAATAGCGGCCTTCGAGCCTCATTCGGCAGCTCGCGACCGCGCGCCGCCCGTCACTGCCAGGCGCACGCTCCGTCAAGCGCACTCACCACCATCGATCATGTTCAGCTTTTTTAAACGATTCAAGGGCTCGAAAGCGCCCGAAACCGCGCAGGACGAGTCTCTAGACACCCAGGACGCCGATGCCGAGCAAGCGGAAGCGCCCGCGGCGCCATCGAGCCGCACCGAATTCGAGCCGCCGGCCGAACCCAGCGAAGAACTGTACGCCGAACCGGAAATGCAGGCCGAAGCCGCGGTC
>DATGHJ010000416.1:0-4316 GCA_035308085.1 Trinickia sp.
ACTGACGCGGCCATAGAGCAAGGTGAACATCACGCACGCGGCGATGACGCCGGCCACCACGCCGACGATCACGCCGTACGCCGCGATGATGCCGAGAATGACCGGCACGAGCAGGTACTCGTACCAATTGAGCTTCGCATAGGCTTTGACCAGCCATTGCATCAGCAGGCGCAACCCCATGAAGAGCTGCAGGCCGACGAGCACCGGCACCGGAAAGAGCGCGGCGAGGTCCGGCGACACGGCCAGCACGGTGAGGCACGCGAGCGACGCGAACACGCCCGCCAGCCGACTCGTTGCGCCGGCGCGAGCATTGAGCATCGACCGGTTGAACGATTGATATCCGACCATGCCGCCCAGCAATCCGCTCGCGACGTTGGCGATGCCCGCCGCCCGCATTTCGCGATTGAGATCGACGTCCTCGCCTGTCGCCGCGCCGATCGCGGTCGAATTCATCAGAATCGTCACCGCCGAAACCGACGTCACCACGAGGCTTTCCGGAAGATGTGCACCGATCGCCGCCCAGTCGATGCCGCCCCGCGCGAGTTGAGCCGTCAGGTGGAGCTCGGGAATCCCTGAGAGCCGCAGCGCCGCGCGCGGCAGCAGCAGCCCCAGGAGGCGCGCGTCGTCGATCGAGAGGCCGCGGGCGTGCAGCAGCGAGTAGAACAAGGCGATCCCAAGGGCCAGCGTGAGCGGCAACGCGGCCACATGCCGCCAGGTGTGCATGAAGACCGTGGCCAGCACGCCGACAGTAAGCGCGGGCGCCCACACGAGCCAGCGCAGATGCAGCAGCAAAGGGAGCGCTTGCCACTGCAGGGGCTCACCTGTCGTCACGCGAAACGCCCCGGCCAGGAGCAGGTAACCCGTGCCCGCCAGGAATCCTCCCAGGACCGGGTAAGGCAGGAACTGAAGCGAGCGGCTGCGCTTTGACGAGCCGATCACGTAAAGGACGATACCGGTCACCACCGAGCAAAGCGCGATCGCGATCAGCACGGTCAAGAGCTGCGTCTGCGGGGAGCCGCCATCCGCGCGCACGCTGCTCGCGACGCCCGCCGCCACGCCGGCGAGAAACGCGGCGGCATTGCTGTCGGGGCCGCCGATGTTCAGCCGCATCGAACTCGTCAAGGCGATCACGAGCGCGGTCACGACGCAGCTGACGAGAGCGGTGGGTACGCCGAGCATGGCATAGCGGGCGAGATCCGCACTGAAGATCAGCGTGCCGAGGCTCATCGCGTAACCGAGCATGACAAGCATCGACATCGCGCCGGCCGAGAGGTCGCCGATCAGGTCCGCAACGCGCGAGTCTGCCGGCGCGCCAGAGGCAGAACCTGTGTGGTCCGGATTCACGTGAACTCCCCGTGCAATGCGCTGGCGCGGTGAAACTGCTGCCCAGTATCCGTCCTGGCTTCCAAGCCTGTCAAACGCCATACGCTTCGCTTGGCGAAGTCCTACACTGGGAATTCACCTTAGCAATCGCGCCCGGACCCGAGCCGTCGCGCCGGTTGACATCGGCGCCCGGCGTGCGCGCTTTTCCTCTGTTATTTGCGGCCTCGCAAAAGGGGCGGCAAAGAGGGCTCGCGCGGCGAGGCCACCCAAGTCGCGACGTATCGGACGCAGGCGAGCAGCATGGACATCGAGCAATGGCTGCACGGTTTGGGACTTCAGCAGTACGCGCGAGCGTTCGTCGAGAACGACGTCGACGTATCGCTGCTCAAGCAGTTGACCGACGCCGATCTGAAGGAGCTCGGGGTGCACTCGCTTGGCCATCGCAAGCGCATCCTCGCCGCCGTCGCCGAGCCCGCGGCGCCGGCGGTCTCGTCCGCGGCGAGTCCACCTGCCGGCGTCGCGGACGAGCGCCGGCAGGTCACGATTCTCTTCGCCGATCTCTGCGGTTTCACAGCATTGTCTCGGTCGCTCGATCCCGAGGAGTTGCGCGCGCTGATCGGGCGCTATACAGCGCTGGTGGACAGCATCGTGCTCGCCTATGGCGGCACGGTCGACAAGCACATCGGCGACGCCGTGATGGCGCTGTTCGGCGCCCCCCGCGCCCACGAGACGGACACGCTGCGCGCCGCCCGCGCGGCCCTCGACATCCATGACGCGCTGACGCAGCTGAGCGTGCAAGCCGCGCGGCCGCTGCAGACCCACATCGGCATTGCGAGCGGCGAGGTGGTGGCGGGCTCGGTCGGCCGCGCCGACGCGCAGGACTACACCGTGCACGGCGAGCCCGTGAACTTGGCGGCGCGGCTCGTGGCCGCGGCTGCGGCCGGCGAGACCTGGCTTTCTGACGACGTCGCACGCGTGCTCGGCGACTATGCGGTCTGCGACGCGCTCGGCGAGATGCGCTTCAAGGGGATCGACGCGCCGGTGCGCGTCTGTCGGCTGCGCGGGCTCGCGAGCGAGCCGGCAAAGGCGAGCCGGAGCCGCTTTGTCGGACGCGAAGCCGAGCTCGAGCAATTTCATGGGATCGTTCACGCGTGCATCGCCAGGCGGGCCGGCCACATCGTGCACGTCCGCGGCGAAGCCGGCATCGGCAAGACCCGTCTCGTCGACGAGATGCGCGGCTACGCGCAGACGCAGGGTTTCGTGGTCCACCGCGGTCTCGTGCTCGATTTCGGCGTGGGCAAAGGGCAAGGTCCGGTACGCGCGATCGTCGGCAGCCTGCTCGGACTGCCGGACGCCGCTTCGAGCGATGCGCGGCGCGATGCCGTCCAACGTGTCGCCGGAGCCGGCGTCGTCAAGACCGAGGAAATCGTGTTTCTCAACGATCTCCTCGGCCTGCCGCAGGCGAGCGAATGGCAAGCCCTCTATGAGGCGATGGACCATGCCGCGCGCAAGCGCGGCAAGCAGTCGGTCGCCGCAAGACTGACCGAGGCCGCGTGTCGGCAGGCCGCGACGCTGATTGTCATCGAAGACCTGCATTGGGCCGATCCGCAGGTGCTCGATTATCTGGTGGCGTTTGCGTCGGGAGTCGTCGACGGTCCCGGCCTGGTCGTGATGACCTCGCGCGTGGAAGGCGATCCGATCGATGCCGCGTGGCGCACGCGCTGCCGCGACACCCCGTTCGCCACCATCGATCTCGGGCCGCTGCGCAAAGACGAAGCACTCTGCCTCGTGGGCAACTTCATCGATGCGACGCAGCGCGTCGCGCTCGCTTGCATCGAACGCGCCGGCGGTAACCCGCTGTTTCTCGAGCAGTTGTCGCGCAATGCCGAGGAGGGCAGCGGCAACGCGGTGCCCGCCTCGATCCAGAGCCTCGTGCTCGCGCGGATGGACCGGCTGGCGCCGCGCGACCGGCTGGCCTTTCAGGCGGCGGCGGTCATCGGCCAGCGCTTCGACTTGGCGTTGCTGCGGCGCCTCATCGATGAGCCCGACTACGTTTGCGACGGCCTGCTCGCCAACGCGCTCGTGCTGCCGGAGGGCAGCGATTTTCTGTTCGCCCACGCGTTGATTCAGGAAAGTGCGTATTCGACGCTGCTGCACGCGCGCCGGCGCGAGCTGCACCTGCGCGCTGCCGACTGGTTCGCTCACAGCGACCCGACGCTGCACGCCCAGCATCTCGATCGCGCCGAGGACGCGCGTGCGCCTCGAGCCTATCTGGCGGCCGCGAACGCGCAGCGCGCGGCCCACCTTGTCGAGGCCGCGCTGCGCCTGATCGAGCGAGGCTTGGAGCTTGCGAAGACCGACACCGATCGCCACGAACTCAGTTGCTGCAAGGGCGAGTTGCAGCGGGACCTCGGCGACATTGCGGGATCGATCGCCACCTACCGCGCCGCATTGGAGGCGGTGTCGGACGAAAGCAGTCGGTGCCGCTGCCAGATCGGGCTGGCGGAAGGCCTGCGCGTGAGCGAAGGTCTCGACGAAGCCCTTGCGTTGCTCGCGGCCGCGCAGCAAATTGCGGAGCGCCGGGACATGGTGGCCGAACTCGCGAGCCTGCACCATTTGCGCGGCAACATTCTTTTCCCGCTCGGAAAGATCGAAGCTTGCAGTGCCGAGCACGAACGCGGCCTCGCCTATGCGCGACGCCTCGCCTTGCCGGAAGCAGAGGCTCGCGCGCTTGGCGGCCTCGCGGATGCTGCCTATGCGCAAGGGCGAATGCGGACCGCGTTCCGGCATTTCAGCGATTGCGTCGAATTGAGCCGGGCCCATGGGTTCGGCCGCATCGAGGTCGCCAATCGCCCGATGCAGGGTTTCAGCCGCATCTATCTCAACGAGGCGCGGCAGGCAAGCGAGGACGCGGCTGCCGCGGCGCGTGCCGCCGAATTGATCGGGCAGCCGCGCGCACAGTTGCTGTGCGAGACCCTGGGCGTGTTCGCCTG
>DATGHJ010000417.1:0-4064 GCA_035308085.1 Trinickia sp.
CCGGCGTGCGGCCGCTCGGCTGGTACACCGGGCGCGATAGCCCCAACACCCATCGCCTCGTCGCGGAATACGGCGGCTTCCTCTACGACTCCGACTATTACGGCGACGATCTGCCGTTCTGGATGGACGTCGAAGTGACGGGCGGCGAGAACAAGCCGCAACTGATCGTGCCGTACACGCTCGACACCAACGACATGCGTTTCGCCTCGCCGCAAGGCTTCAACACGGCGGACCACTTTTTCACGTACCTGCGCGACGCGTTCGACGTGCTCTATGAAGAGGGCGACGAAGCGCCGAAGATGCTGTCGATCGGCATGCACTGCCGGCTGCTCGGCCGTCCGGGCCGCTTCCGCGCGCTGCAGCGCTTCCTCGATCACATCGAACAGCGCGACCGCGTGTGGGTCACGCGGCGTGTCGATATCGCCAAGCACTGGCGCGAACATCATCCCTATCAATCCCAGACGAACGGCGGGGCCGCCGCATGAAAGCGATGCGATACACGTTGGAACAATTGAACACGATGTCGGCCGACGCCTTTACGGCGGCGCTCTCGGGCATCTTCGAGCACTCGCCGTGGGTTGCGCTCGAAGCGGCGGGCAAGCGTCCGTACGCGAGCGTCGACGCGCTGCACAAGACCATGACGGGCATCGTCGAAGCGGCGGGCGAAGACCAGCAGCTCGCGCTTATCAACGCTCACCCGGAACTCGCGGGCAACGCTGCGGTGCGTGGCGAACTGACTGAGGAGTCGACGCGCGAGCAAAGCGGCGCGGGTCTCTCGCAATGCACGCAGGAAGAGTTCGACAAGCTGCAGAGCCTGAACCGCGCTTATCGAGAAAAGTTCGGCTTTCCGTTCATTCTCGCGGTGCGCGGCTATGACCGCCACGGGATCATCGCCAACTTCGAAGGGCGCGTGATCCATAGCCGCGCGGACGAAATGCGCGCGAGCCTGGACCAGATTTACCGCATCGCGCGTTTCCGGCTCGACGATCTGACCGGCGCTCAATGACGCTTATCGACGCGGTGAATGCCGCGCAGATTCGCGCGGCATTCACGCGTCGGCTTCGCAGGACCCGCTCCACGCGGGTGTTTTCTCAAGCATAAACAGACTGGAAGGACGACAACAATGGCTCTCCCGACTCTCGACCCCAACGCGCCCGATTTCACGCGCCGTTATGTGAACCTGGCGGACCCGCGTCTCGGGGCGCAGGCGCTCGAAGCAAGCGACGACTTCTTCGCGCCGAAAGACCGCATGCTGAACCCGGAGCCGGCCGTGTTCATTCCCGGCAAGTACGACGATCACGGCAAGTGGATGGACGGCTGGGAAACGCGCCGCAAGCGCACCACGGGCTATGACTGGTGCATCGTGAAGCTCGCGCGTCCGGGCGTCATCAAGGGTCTCGACATCGATACGAGCCACTTCACGGGCAACTTCCCGCCGGCGGCTTCGGTGGAGGCGGCGCGCGTGGCGGACGGCGCACCGAACGCGTCGACGCAATGGGTCGAGATCGTTCCGTCGACGACGCTCCAAGGCAATAGCCACCACTACGTGGACGTGACCGACACGGGCGCCTACACGCATCTGCGCGTGAACATCTATCCGGACGGCGGCATCGCGCGTCTGCGCGTCTACGGCCAGCCGCAAGTCGACTGGGCGGGCGCGAGCCGCAGCGAGCAGTTCGATCTGGCCGCGATGGAAAACGGCGCGTACGTCGTCGCCGCGAACAACCAGCACTTCGGCGTGGCGTCGAACATCCTGATGCCGGGCCGCGGCGTGAACATGGGCGATGGCTGGGAAACGCGGCGCCGCCGCGAGCCGGGCAACGACTGGGCGATCATCGCGCTCGCGCAGCCTGGCATCATCAAGAAGATCGAAGTCGACACCGCGCACTTCAAGGGCAACTATCCGGACCGCTGCTCGATCCAGGCGGCCTACGTGCAAGGCGGCACCGACAGCTCGCTCATCACGCAGGCGATGTTCTGGCCGGTTCTGCTTGGCGAACAGAAGCTGCAGATGGACAAGCAGCACTACTTCGAAGGTGAAGTCGCGGCGCTCGGCCCGGTCACGCACGTGCGCTTGAACATCATCCCGGACGGCGGCGTATCGCGTCTGCGTCTGTGGGGCACGTTGGACTGAGGCGGAAATGAAACTACCCCCACGCTCTCTTCGTGCGCTGCCCCCCGAGGGGGCGTGTCAGTCCGCTTGGGGCGGCCCGGCGCGCCCCGACGTGAAAGCGCTCGCAATCGAACCGCTCACGCGCGAGGCGTTCGCGCCCTTCGGCGACGTCGTCGAACTCGAAGGCGCGAAGCAGATTCCGATCAATCTCGGCACGACGATCCGCTATCACGATCTCGCGAAAGTGGACGTCACCGACGAGGGTGGCCGCACGCTCGTGAACCTGTTCCGCGGGCAGCCGCGCGCGTTGCCGTTCGAAGTCAAGATGCTCGAGCGCCACCCGCTCGGGAGCCAAGCCTTTGTGCCGCTGAACGACAAGCCATATCTCGTCGTCGTCGCGCCTGCGGGCGAACTCGATCCGTCGAAGATTCGCGCGTTCGTGACGAGCGGCTGGCAGGGCGTGAACTACGCGAAGGGTGTCTGGCACCATCCGCTGATCGCGCTTGGCGACGTGAGCGATTTCATCGTCGTCGATCGCGGTGGCGAGGGGCTCAACCTGAACGAGCAGGATTTGGCCGAGTCGCTGTGGCTGACTGAAGACGCGCTGAGCGCGGTGACGACTTGAAGCGCGTTGGCGGGCGGATGGCCCGCCGGTGTTAAAAGGAGCGGCCGACGGGTTAGCTCCTCAAGCGGTGCGATCGACGCCCGCGGCACGTGTGCCGCGGGCTATTTTCATTGCGCCGCCGGTTCCGCATCGTGCTGGCATCGTCGTTCCGGCGGCATGAGCGCGCAGCGATGCCGGACAGAGGGAGCGCGCACAGCGCACACCGAAGGGCGCACACCGAAGGGCGCACACCGAACCGTGCTCATCAAATGAAAAGGCCCGCTACGAGAGCGGGCCTTGCAAATAGAACCTCATCAATAACGGAGGGAGTCCAGTTCCCTCCGCACAACCCATCGCGCTTACTTCGCGCCTTCCTGGAACCACGCGGCAATCTTCATGCGCTCGTCGTCGGTCATGTGCGTGACGTTGCCGAGCGGCATCGCCTTCAGCGTCACGGCCTGCTGATAGATGCGCTGCGCGTTCTTCGAAATCTCGTCAGGCGTATCGAGCAGCACGCCGGCGGGTGCGGCGCCCATCAGCGTCGGGTGTGCCGAGTGGCAGGCCACGCAGCGCTGCTGCAGCACGGGCTGGATGTCGGCGACCTTGACGACCGGCGCATTGGCGGCCTGCGCTTCGGGCGTGATCGGCTTCGGCATCATCCACACGAGCGCGCCGGCGAGCAGGGCGACACCGCCAACCGGGAGGTACCAGAGTACCTGGCCGCGGTGACGCATCACGAAGAACTGACGGATCATCGCGCCGGCCGCCATGATGATCGCGAGAATCGCCCAGTTGTACGGATGCGTGTACGTCATCGCGTAGTGGTTCGACAGCATCGCGAACACCACCGGCAGCGTGAAGTAGGTGTTGTGCACCGAGCGCTGCTTGCCGCGCTTGCCGTAGATCGGGTTCGGCTCTTCGCCCTTCAGCATCTTGTCGACCATCTTGCGCTGGCCGGGGATGATCACGAAGAACACGTTCGCCGACATGATCGTCGCCATCATCGCGCCGACGATCAGGTAAGCCGCGCGGCCCGCGAAGATATGGCACGCGAGCCAGATGGCGATCAGGACATACGTGGCGACGCAGACGCCGAGGATCTTGTCCTTGCCGACCAGCATGCGGCACAGGGAGTCGTAGACGATCCAGCCGCCCATCAGGAAGCCGAGCGCCGAGAAGATCGCGACGACCGGGCCCATGTCGAGCACGTTCTTGTCGATGAGGTAGGTTTGCGGCGAGCACAGGTACAGCACGGTGAAGAGGGCGAAGCCCGACATCCAGGTCGTGTACGACGGCCACTTCGACCAGTGCAGGTCTTCCGGCATTTCGGGGGGCGCGACCGTGTAC
>DATGHJ010000418.1:0-2335 GCA_035308085.1 Trinickia sp.
TCTCGACTTGCGTACCGGTGTGCCACGCAGCGGGAAAGAGATGATCGCCGGATTCGCTTGGCTTGGCCGCGCGGCGGACAAGGCGCGCGCCAAGATCGCCGGCATGATCGGCGACTATATCTTCCTCTGCCCCGTGGACAAGGGGTTTCTCGCTCTGACGCGAGTGACCGAAGACGAGTTCATCGAGCTCATCGCGCGCGGTTCGAGCGACGAAGAGGTCGGCAGCTACTTCGAGCGCCACGTGCCGCCGGTCCAACGCGACTCTGCCAACCGGTGGATCCTGGAAGATATGCGCGACGAGCTCGACGCCATCGACCGCGAGGAGCGGCGCGCAGCGTAACCTTCGGCGCAGCGTACCCTTGTGGGGTCTGCGCGCGACGCATGAGAACGTCATCGCGTGCAGACGCTGACACGTGCCCTCGTCCGCCCACCCGGACAGACGTTTGCGAACGGCTTGACCACGGCGGCGCTCGGCGCACCGGACCTCGACAAAGCGCTGCGACAGCACCGCGACTACTGCGATGCACTGCAGCAATGCGGCGTCGAAGTCGAGGGGCTCGCGCCGTCAGAGCGATATCCCGACTCCACGTTCGTCGAAGACGTTGCGGTGATCCATGACGGACGCGCCCTGCTCACAAGACCGGGCGCTCCAAGCCGCGCTGGCGAGGTCGAGCTCATCCGGGCTGAGATCGCGGCTCGCTTCAGCGATCTGACGGAGGTCGCGGCGCCGGGAAGCCTTGACGGCGGTGACGTCTGCGACGCAGGCGATCGCTGGTTCGTGGGGATTTCAGCACGGACCAATGCATCCGGCGCCGAGCAGCTGGAACGTTGGCTGGCGGCTGCGGGCCGTACGCTGGAGCGCGTCGACATACGCGAGCTGCCCGGCGTGCTGCATCTCAAGAGCGCGATTGCATATGTCGACGACGGCATGCTCGTAGCGACGAGGGCGCTGCGCGGCCGATTACGCGGTGTTGGCGTGATCGACGTCGACGACGACGAGGCGTATGCCGCCGACTGTCTGCGGATCAACGACCGCGTGCTCGTGCCGGCGGGATATCCGCGCATCGCGCAGCGGCTCGAGGCGCACGGGCTCGGCATCCTAATGCTCGACATGTCCGAATTTGCGAAGATGGACGGCGGGCTCAGCTGCTTATCGTTGCGCTATTAAGTTAGCGCCGAGCTTCGCTCGGCGTGCTACTTGGCCGGCGTAGCGAATTGGGTCGTGCAGAACGAGCAGCGCTTCGCGCCGATCGGGATCTCGCTCAGGCACTCGGTGCACTTCGTCGTGGTCGGATCGGCAGACGGTTCTTTGCGCGCGCGCGACACGAGATAGTTGACCGGTTTGACCACGAAGAAGAACACCGCCAATGCGATCAACAGAAATGCGATGGTCGCGTTGATGAAATCGCCGATCGCGAATCTGCTGCCGTTGATGGTGAAGTTGATGGCCGAAAAGTCGGGCTTGCCGGCGATGGCGGCGATGAGCGGGGTGAGGAGGTCCTTCACCAAGGCCACCACGACGGTGCCGAACGCGACGCCGATCACCACGCCGACCGCGAGATCGACGACATTGCCCCGCAGTAGGAATTGTTTGAAGTCATTCATGCGTGTGTCGCTCCTCCGATGACGTGCCCCGACGGCGAGACGTCAAATCGCGTGAAGCTCTTCGCACGGGCCCACCCGATTCGGGCCGCTCTTGAAGGCCGCCTCCCAGTGCCCCTACCTTGACCCCGTCATTCCGAAAATGCAAAAGCGGCGGCGTTTCACGCCCCCGCTTTGTGCTAACGTGAGAAGACCGATTACGCGGTCGCTTGCGTACTGCCGCTCGGTCGCCGTACCGCGAGGTTCACGAGGCCGAGCAGCACCCCGGCGGACAACGCGATCCACCGAGACGCATGGCTCCACGCGCCGCCCAAGCCGACCGCGGCGTCGAGCGAGATGGGACCGAAGCCCACAAACGCCAGTGCCAGTGCCAACGCGATATTCGTGAGGGGTAGTTCGTAGCCGCCGTTGCTGTTGAAGAATCCCTTGCTGATGTGCACCGTGAAGATCGCGACGACCATGACCATGACGATCAGCGCCGGGCCGATCGGACCGCCCAAACCGAGCGCGGTCAAGAGTCCACCGCCCGCTTCGCCGAGCCCGGCGCCGATCGCGAACAATGCGCCGGGACGATATCCCATCGATTCCATGAAGCCGCCCGTGCCCTTCACACCGTAACCCCCGAACCAGCCGAAGAGCTTTTGCGTGCCGTGGGCGAACAGGGCAAGGCCGAGCACGAGCCGTGCCGCCAATATTGCTATAGCCATAGTATCCTCAAGTATCCTTACTATCT
>DATGHJ010000419.1:0-11593 GCA_035308085.1 Trinickia sp.
TCGTGCCGATGTCGCAATCGATTCTGCTCGACATCAACCCCCGCGAGCGACAAGGGCAGGCGATGGCCGTGTGGGGCATGGGCGTGATGGTCGGGCCGATCCTCGGTCCGACATTGGGCGGCTGGCTCACCGACAGCTACAACTGGCGCTGGGTGTTCTTCATCAACGTGCCGATCGGCGCGTTTGCGCTGTTCGGCGTGCTCACGTTCCTGCCGCAGCGCGCGCGGCGATCCGACGCCAAGTTCGACCTGTTCGGCTTCGCGACGCTGGGCCTCGCGATCGGCGCGCTGCAGGCGCTGCTCGATCGCGGCGAGCAGCTCGACTGGTTCAGCTCGCTCGAAATCGTCGCCGAGGCGTTGATCGCCGCGATCAGCTTCGCGTTCTTCGTCGTGCACACGGCGACCTCCGGCCCGAACACGTTCTTTCGCTATCAGCTGCTCAAGGACCGCAACTTCGCGACGGGCACGCTCTTCATCTTCGTGATCGGTGCGGTGATGTACGCGACGCGCGCGCTCCTGCCGCCGATGCTGCAGAACCTGATGGGCTATCCGGTCGCGACGACGGGGCTCGTCACCGCGCCGAGCGGCGTCGGCACGATGGTGTCGATGATGCTGGCGGGCAGGCTTTTGCGGCGGGTCGATGCGCGTTTGCTGCTGCTCGCGGGCTTTCTGATTTCCGCGTTCGCGCTGTGGCAGATGATGCAGTACACGATCGTGCTGTCCGAGTCCGATATCGTCTGGCCGGGCACGATCCAGGGCTTCGGCCTCGGGCTCGTGTTCGTGCCGCTGTCCGCGCTGACGTTCTCGACGCTCACGCCCGAGCTGCGCGCGGACGGCACCGCGACGTACAGCCTAATGCGCAATATCGGCAGCAGCATCGGCATTTCGATCGTGCAGACGCTGATGACGCGCGGCACGCAGGTCGCCCACGCGGATCTCGCGGCCAACATCAATGCGTTCAACCCCGCCGTGCAGCCGATGATCGCCGGCGGATCGCGCGTCAGCGCGCTTGCGCTCATGAACCTGACGATCACGCAGCAGGCACAGATGATCGCCTATCTGAACGACTTCAAGCTGATGTTCGTCGCGACGCTTTTCGTGATTCCGCTCGTGCTGTTGATCCGGCCCGCAGCCAAGCCATCGGACGACAACCTCGTGCACGCCGCCGCCGACTGAAACCGGTCCCGACCGCCGCGTCTGTACAATGCCGGATGCTCATGCCGGTTCGTGGACCGGGCATGCCGCCTGCATGACGGAATACGACATCGATGACCATCACCTACAAGACCCCCGCCGACATCGAGAAGCTGCGCCTTTCCGGCCGCCTCGCCGCCGACGTGCTCGCGATGATCGGCGAGCACGTGCGCGCCGGCGTCACCACCGAGCAGCTCGACGCGATCTGCAACGACTACATCGTCAACACACAGAAGGCGATTGCCGCAAATGTCGGCTATCTGGGCTTTCCGAAGACGGTTTGCACGTCGGTCAACCATGTCGTGTGCCACGGCATTCCGAATCGCAACGAACTCCTGCGCGACGGCGACATCGTCAACATCGACGTGGCCGTGATCAAGGACGGCTATTTCGGCGATACGAGCAGGATGTATTGCGTTGGTGAGCCGAGTTCCGTGGCGCGGCATCTCATCGATACCACCTACGAAGCGATGGTCGCGGGCATCCGGCAAGTGCGCCCGGGCGCGACGCTCGGCGACGTCGGGCACGCGATCCAGCAGGTCGCGCAGCGCGAGGGCTATTCGATCGTGCGCGACTACTGCGGGCACGGTATCGGCAAGGTGTATCACGAAGACCCGCAAGTGCTGCACTACGGGCAGCCGGGGCAGGGCGTGAAGCTCAAGCCCGGCATGGTCTTCACGATCGAGCCGATGGTCAACGCGGGGCGGGCGGGAACGGCCGTGCTGCGCGACGGCTGGACCGTCGTCACCAAAGACCGCTCGCTCTCCGCGCAATGGGAGCACATGGTCGCCGTCACCGACGACGGTTTCGAACTCCTTACGCCCTGGCCCGAAGGCACGGGCACATATGATGCGCCGTGATCGACAGGCGCTTTGACACATATGCGCCACTGCATTGACGTGCCGTTTTTGGTGTGCCGCTTCGTTGCTCCGCCGCGCGTCGTAAGGCGGTCCGCGAATTAACGATTTGACTCGCACGCCGGTTCGGTTGAAGCTACGCGTTAGCCTGTCCCCACAGAATCCAAGCCGTATGAGTTCATCGCTGACTGTCCGCCGTATCGCCGCTGATCAGGGCGAAACCTACCGCGAACTGCGTACCGCCTCGCTGCGCGAAGCGCCGTACGCGTTCGGCGAGACGCTTGAAGAAGCCCTGTCCGCCGACGCCGCAACGTTCGACGAGACCGCCGCCAGCCATGCCGTTTCCGATCTCTCCACCAGCTTCATCCTCTACACCGAAGGACACCCCGCCGGTCTGATCTGCGCGTTTTTCGAGGAAATGCCGCCGCATCACGCATTCGTCTGCGAATTATGGGTGGCGCCCGCGGTACGGCATTTGCGCGGCGGCGAGCTGCTCGTGAACACCGCGAGCGAGTGGCTTGCCGAACAAGGCGCGCCCGAGGTCTACGCGTGGGTCGCCGATGCCAACCGCAACGCGATGCGTTTTTATCAGCGGCTCGGTTTCGGGCCGGCCGGCGAGCATGCGCCCAGCAGTCGTGCGCCGGATGAATGGCAAACGCTGCTCGTGCGTCGTGTGAGGCGCGAAAACGCCGCACTGCAAGGCTGATTTCGCATGTCTTCCGCCGGTGCGGCTCGTGCTTGCCGCGCTGTCACGCTGTCGCGATGTCGTCGGGCTGCCTTTGCCGCCTATACGTCGTGACGTTCTCCTCGAAAATGGCACAACGTGTCCAAAAAATCTTTCTGCCCGCATGGAGCCTGTAAAATACGCAAAATTTTTTGCGGAACGCCATGTCGCTGAAAAAATCGCCATTCTTCGAACTTCGTAGCGGCTCGGTCGACACGCTTCTCTTCGTCGTCAAGACGACCGACCTCGACGCGCTCGCGGGAGAACTCACGCGGCGCTTCGAAGCGACTCCGGAATTCTTCGCGGGCGATGTTGTCGCGATCGATTTGCGCCGCCTCGCGGAAAACGAGCGCGTTCCGCTCGCCGATATCGCCAAGCTGCTCGATAGCGTGCGCATGCGTCCGGTCGGCATCGTCGCCGATGCCACGCAGCACGTCTGGGCCGCCGCTGCGGGCCTGCCGTTTCTCGAAGCTCGCGACCGCCGCGCGAATCCCCCGAAGGACGCGGGGGATGACACCGCATCCGCCGCACCGGCGGCCAAACCGCCAGCGCAGCCGCCCGTTGAAACGGCCGCTTCCGCCGCCGCTCCTTCTCAACCTGAATCCGCCGCACGCTCCACCGCGCCGAGCCAGACGCTCGTGATCGACAAGCCATTGCGATCGGGCCAGCAGGTCTACGCCAAGGGCGACCTCGTGGTGCTCGGCCTCGTGAGCTACGGCGCCGAAGTGATCGCGGAAGGCAACATCCATATTTACGCGCCGTTGCGCGGGCGGGCGCTCGCCGGCGTGCACGGCAATCATGACGCGCGCATTTTCTGCACGTGTCTCGAGCCGGAACTGATTTCGATTGCGGGCATCTATCGAACGACTGAGAACCCGCTGCCGGCCGACGTGCTCGGCAAGTCGGTGCAGATCCGGCTCGAACAAGAGAAATTGATGATCGAACCGTTGCGGCTCACGTAAGCGGCGCGCATCCGTTGCGCGCCATGGCGAGACCGTAGCGAATAATTGACGAACGCAGGGTAGGGATAAATGGCAAAAATCATTGTGGTGACATCGGGCAAGGGTGGCGTGGGCAAGACGACCACGAGCGCGAGTTTTGCATCGGGCCTCGCGCTGCGCGGCAGCAAGACGGCCGTGATCGACTTCGACGTCGGTCTGCGCAACCTCGATCTCATCATGGGCTGCGAGCGCCGCGTCGTGTACGACCTGATCAACGTGATCCAGGGTGAAGCGAATCTGAATCAGGCGCTCATCAAGGACAAGAAGTGCGAGAACCTCTTCATTCTGCCCGCCTCGCAGACACGCGATAAAGACGCGCTGACCCAGGAAGGCGTCGAGAAGGTCATCAACGACCTGATCAAGATGGATTTCGAATACATCGTTTGCGATTCGCCGGCCGGCATCGAATCGGGCGCGCTCTTGGCGATGCATTTCGCCGACGAAGCGCTGATCGTGACGAATCCGGAAGTGTCGTCGGTGCGCGATTCGGATCGCATCCTCGGCATTCTGTCATCGAAGACGAAGCGCGCGATCGAAGGGAAGGACCCGATCAAGGAGCATTTGCTTATCACCCGCTACAATCCGAAGCGCGTGAGCGAGGGCGAGATGCTGTCGCTGCAGGATATCCAGGAAATTCTGCGCATCGAGCTGATCGGCGTCGTGCCGGAATCGGAAGCGGTGCTGCACGCGTCGAACCAGGGTGTGCCCGCCGTGCACCTCGACGGCACCGACGTGGCCGAAGCGTACAAGGATATCGTTTCGCGCTTTCTCGGCGAGAAGAAAGATCTGCGTTTCACGGACTATCAAAAGCCGGGCCTGTTGCAGCGCCTCTTCGGCACCAAGTAAGGGAGGCGCACGTCATGTCGATTCTTTCGTTTTTGCTGGGCGAGAAGAAGAAATCCGCGGCGGTTGCGAAGGAACGCTTGCAGTTGATCATCGCGCATGAGCGCGCGGGCGGCCATCCGCCCGCCGATTATCTGCCGGCGTTGCAGCGTGAGCTGGTGGCCGTCATTTCCAAGTACGTGAAGATCTCGGATGACGACATCCGCGTGACCCTCGAGCGTCAGGACGACCTCGAAGTGCTCGAAGTGAAGATCGAAATTCCGCAGGCTTGAGCGCCGGTCTCAATCGGACGGCAGCCGGGTTCCGGCTGCCGTTTTTTCTCCGCATTCTCCCCACTGGGCGTAACTCGGGCAGGAGCTTCGCGTGAAAAGAACGCTTTTTGCCGCTGTGCTGGTGGCCGTGACGCTGGCTGGCCGTATCGTGGTGCCGGCGCGGCCGGTGGTCGTCCGCCCGGCGCCGGTCGTGATTTACTGACGCGGCGTGTCTTCTTGCGGCGCTGTTTCGGCCGCAACTTCGTCCACGGCCGGCGTCGCCGGTTCTGCCGGCTCGGGAACGCCTCCCGGTCCGGCTGTTGCTGCTGGAACTGCCGGCGCGAGCAGCGTCATGTAGCGGTGCGCGAGCGTCTCGTAGAGCGGTGGTGCGAAGAACCGCGAGACGCGGCTTGCAATCAGCGCGGTCGCCATCAGCGAGATCACGAGCGCATGCCCGTTGATCATTTCCATCACGATCACGAACGACGTAATCGGCGATTGCGTGACGGCCGCCAGATAGCCGACCATCGCCAGCGCGATCAGCATCTGCAGCTGCATGCTGTCGAACACGAGGTGCAGCAGGTTGCCGAAGCCCGCGCCGATCGATAGCGACGGCGCGAAGATCCCGCCCGGAATGCCCGGCAAATACGAGCCGACCATCGAGATCATCTTCAGGAACGGATAGAACACGGACAGTTGCTCATGCCCGTCGAGCAGGCCGCGCGCTTCCGCGTAGCCGCTGCCGAACGTGTTGCCGCCCGACACCAGGCCCACGACCGCGATGATCAGCCCGCACAGCGCGGCGAACTGAACCGGCTTCTCGCGCTGCAGTTGCGCGAGCCGTGGCGGAATCCAACGCGACGTATTGAGCAGCAGCCAGCAGAAGAAGCCGCCCGCGAGGCCGGTCACGATCGCGGTTAGCAGCACCGCCACGGCGAGCAGCTTCGGAAAGTGCGCGCCGATCTGGATCGTGCCGAAATAGGTGTAGTTGCCGTTCAAGCCGAGCGCGATCACACCCGCGATGATGATTGCGGTGATCAGCACGCCGCTCGCGCGCGCTTCGAAGCTGCGGGTCAATTCCTCGATGGCGAAGACGATTCCCGCGAGCGGCGTGTTGAACGCCGCCGACAAGCCCGCCGCCGCGCCCGCCATCACGAGCTGCCGCTCGATCATGGCGTTCGAACGCGGATAGAAGCGCCGCAGATTGAACATCATCGCCGCGCCGACCTGTACGGTCGGACCTTCGCGGCCGATCGTGAAGCCGCCCAGGATGCCCAGGAACGAAACGGCGATCTTGCCGAGAAGAATCTTGATCGTGAGCAGGCGCGGACCGAGCGTGGTGGTGCCGGCGTGAAGCGTCGCGATCACCTGCGGAATCCCGCTGCCTTCGGCGCCGCGAAAAAACTTGCGCGTGAGCCAGACCGCGGCGGCGGCGACGGCCGGCGTCACGATGAGCGGCAGCCACGCGTGCTGGTGTTGCATCGAACGGAACGCGTCGTATCCCCAATCGATGAGTCTCGCGTACAGAACGGCTGTCAGACCGACGCCGATTGCGCCGAGCCAGAAGATGCCGTAGCGGCGCCAGATTTGCCGGGCGCGGCGGACGGCGAAGGAGTCGGGGAGGGTGACTCGGGCCATGGTGTGCCTGAGATTTCAAAGTACCGATTATACCTGCGCATATGCACGCTCAGCCGTGAGCATCGTCGTGCGAGGTTGCGCCGGCGATGCGCGTTTTATGGACTGCCGTCGTCGATCCGTCGCATTACACGGTTGTTAAAACTGTCGCCAATCGTTGGAGTTGCGTCGCCGTTGCGCTTGCGGCGTCGCGGTTCGCCCGGCGGGCGGGCCATTTCGTGTAATAGACGGCGGGCTTGCGCTTACAACTTGCAACGGTTGCGGCCCGCTATCTCCTATTTAATCGGAAGCGTTCGAGGGGCACTCGGACTGATACCGAAACGACAGGAGAAGAAAGTGAAACGCTATATGACGCTGATTGCAGGCGTGTTGCTCGCGGCAGCACTCGGGGGCTGCGTGGTGGCTCCGGCGCCGGGCTACTACTACGGAGGCTACTACGGCCACGGCTATTACTATCGCTGAACGGGGGTTCGGCGCATGCAGGCAGCCAGGGCCTGACGATGACGTGCGAGGCCCCAGCGGACCGCAACGAACGTCGTCAGGACACGAGCGCCTCGAACGCGACGACGGCGGCAATCGCCGCCGCGTTCGCGAGCACGGCCTCGACGAGGATTCCGCGCCACGTCTGAGGCCGAAAGCGGATCGCAAGAAGCAAGGCGCCCAAGAGCGCAAGCGCAATGATGGCCACGATGTCTGAGTTGTGAAGATGAATGTTCATCGTCGGCTCCCGGTGATTCACTGGATTTCGGCGCGTGACGCCTTTCTTATTCGTTGACTGGCGAGTTCAGTATAGGCAGGCAAAAAACCGCAGCAACACAGGAAAACCACTTAGTGATCGTGGTTTCGCCCGTCGTTCAAGCGGCGCAGGGAGGCGCAAGGCTTGGTCCCGATTTATCGGAAAAATCGAGGAAATTGACGAAACTTTAATGCTCGATGTGGACCAATATAGAATCGCGCGGCGCACGGAATCGAGTGCGCCGCGCGACCCGAATTGGAGTTGCCATCGATGAATCCACCCGCGCGCCGCTCACTCGAGATCGACTTCTTCCGAGGACTCGTGCTGATCGTCATCGCCATCGATCACATCCCCGGCAGCCTGCTTTCGCATGTCATGCTGCACAACTACGCTTACTGCGACGCGGCCGAGGTGTTCGTGTTTCTCGGCGGCTATGCGTCGGCGGCGTCGTATGCCGGCATGGAGGCTTTTCGCGGCAAGCCGGCGGCGAACCGGCGTTTCCTGCGGCGCGCGTGGGAGATTTACCGCGCCTATCTGCTGACGGCGTTTCTGATCCTGCTATGCGGCGCCGCGCTCACGTCTTTGCACATCGCTTCGCCGTTTCTCGGCGATACAGGTTGGGCGCCCTTTCTACACCATCCGTTGAGCTTGCTGACAGACATTGCATTGTTCAAGCAGCAGCCGTATCTGTCGGCCGTATTGCCGATGTATGTGTGCTTTGCGTTGAGCGTGCCGGTGATCGTGCCGTTCGCCGAGCGGGCGCCGTCCACAGTACTGTTCGCGAGTCTCGCGTTGTGGTTCTGCGGCCCGTGGCTCGCGGATGCGTTGCCGTCCCCGACCGACGGCGGCTGGGCGTTCAATCCGTTCGCGTGGCAACTGATGTTCCTGTTCGGCGTGCTGTGCCGCCTGCATCCGGCGTCGAACGCTTTTCAGGCATCGCGCGCCGGTCAGTGGCTGACGGCGCTGGCGCTTGCCGTGGCGCTCACGCTGGCGTTCATCAAGCTGTTCATCGATACGCAGCCCGCGCCCGGTTATATGAAGCAGAACCTCGCGAGCCTGCGGATCGTCAGTTTCGTCACGGTGGCTTGGCTCGTCGCGCAAGCCGTCCGCCTGCAATGGGTGCGCCCGCTCGCGGAGCGGCTGCCCGGCGTCGTCATGGTGGGCAGGCAGGGGCTCGTGTGCTTCATCGGCGGGACGGTGGTGTCGATGACCATCGATGCCGCGATGCGCGGCGCACACGTGCTCGCGCTATGGCCGGCGCGATTGCTCGGCGATGTTGCCGCGATCGGCATGGTGCTGGCGCTCGCGAAGCTCGCGCACGATCGGAAAGCACCGCGTGGCCGGACGGTGCCGATGCGGCAGTCTACGGTGCCGGCGCATGGGGTGAACGACAGGCGAAACGGCCGGCGCGAACGTTGACGCGCCGGCCGGCGGGCCGCTGATGAACTTCAGATTGACTTGCGAAGCGCCGGTTACATCAGCTTGGCGTCGCGCGTTTCGCGCATGCAGAGCACGCCAACGAGGCTCAGCGCCGCGGCGACAGACACATACGCACCCACCCAGGCGAGCCCGCCGTGCGCGGCGAGCAACTGCGCGATATACGGCGCGACGGACGCGCCCAGAATCCCGCCGAGGTTATACGAGACCCCCGCGCCGGTGTACCGCACGTGGGTCGGGAACAGCTCCGGCAAGAGCGCACCCATCGGCGCGAACGTGATGCCCATCAGGAACAGCTCGATCGTCAGGAACAGCGCGACGAGCGGCATCGACCCGCTGCCTAGCAGCGGCGCCATCGTGAATCCCGACAGAATCGCCGCGACGATGCCCACGATCAGCACGGGCTTGCGGCCGTAGCGGTCGCTGGCCCAGGCGGAGAGCGGCGTGGCGAGCGCCATGAAGACCACCGCGAAGCACAGCATGCCGAGAAAGCTCTGGCGCGAGAAGTGCAGCGTCGACACGCCATACGACAGCGAGAACACCGTCGAGATATAGAAGAGCGTGTAGCAGACGATCATCGCGAACGCGCCGAGCAAGGTCGGCCACCAGTGATGCGCGACGAGCGCCGCAACCGGCACGCGCACGCGCTCCTGCCGTTCGATGGCCGCCTTGAACGCGGGCGTCTCGGCGATCTTGAGCCGTACGTAGAGCCCGAGCGCGACGAGCACGGCGCTCACGAGGAACGGCACGCGCCAGCCCCAGCTTTTGAACTGCGCGTCGGAGAGCGTGAGCGCCAAGCCGAAGAAAAGGCCGTTCGACGCAAGAAAACCGACCGACGGGCCCAGTTGGGGAAACATCCCGAACCAGCCGCGCTTGCCGGCCGGCGCGTTTTCGGTCGCGAGCAGCGCCGCGCCGCCCCATTCGCCGCCGAGGCCGATGCCCTGGCCGAAACGCAGGACGCACAGCAGGATCGGCGCGAGGCTGCCGATCGTGTCGTAGCCTGGCACGACGCCGATTAGCGTCGTCGAGACGCCCATCACGAGCAGCGAGGCGACGAGCGTCGATTTGCGGCCGATGCGGTCGCCGAAGTGGCCGAACAGGAACGAGCCGATCGGCCGCGCGACAAATGCGATGCCGAACGTGACGAATGCCGAGAGCGCCTGCGCCGTGGCCGAGCCGTGCGGGAAGAACACGGGGCCGATGACGAGCGCGGCGGCTGTCGCGTACACGTAGAAGTCGTAGAACTCGATCGCGGTGCCGATGAAGCTCGCGAAGATGATGCGCGAGCGGCTGGTTTGGGCGGCGCCGGGCGCGGATGCCACGGTGCGCGATGACGGTGCAGAGGACATGGGGGTCTCCGGGTGTCGTGACGCAGGCAACTGGCGGGCTCGCCGCGCCGGTCCGCGGCGAGATGGCAAGCGTCGTCCAATTGCGATTGCTGATTGGCGTCTGTTGTTCGAGCTGGATGAATTCGATGCTACCGCGACGCGGTGATCATGCCCGCCGGCGCGCTAGCCGGATAGGCGGGCGCCGGGAGCGGTACCGGAGAACCCCGGCGGGCGGATCGGAAAATTATATCGAGCGCGCGCGAGGCGCGCCAACGCGCGCCACGGCGCGTGCTGAGCGTGCCGTGGCGCGCGTTCTCTTCGACGCGGCGCGCTCAATCGATCGTCAGCGCCTGCGGCGACGCGAGCTCGCGCAATTGGAACTTGCCGTTGTCGTTGAAGAGCCAGTCCTCGAACAGCTCGAGCTGGCCGCGGCCGTTGAGCAGTTTCGCGGGCGGCTGCGGCAGCGGCGACGCGCGGCGCAGCGTGGCGAGCGCGGTGGCCTCGGCTTCATCGTCGCCGTTGGTCCGGAACACCGCGGACTGGAGTACGCGCCCGTCGCGGTCGACGGTGAACGACACGACGACGAGCGAGCGCAGCATCGCCTGCGGCGTGCCTTGCAGGACATACGACGGGTTGCGCTCGACGATGCGCTGCGCGACCGCGGCGCGGTACTGATCGAGCGTGGCGCTATTGACGGCGGCCGGTGGCGGCAGGGCGGCGGCCGCTGGCTGTCCGGGCGGCGTGAACGTGAACGCGCATCCGGACAAGGCAAGCGCGGCGCCGAGCGCAGCAAAGCGCCAGGCTCCGCCGGCGCGCGCGGAGCGAATGCGAGAGAGATCGAAGCTCATGGTCCTCTGCCGTTCTTGTTGAGGGCGTGATTGAATCGTAGTCAATCGTGCGGCCGGCCGCATCCGCATTCACTCTCATTGCGTGCGCGCGCGAACCGGAGCGGTACCGCGATTCGTCGAGCGGTTAAATCGCTGTGCGTTGCGCGCGCTTTTGGTGTCGATCGGGCGGTTTCGGTCTTCCCGCGATGCCGCCCGAACGCGCCTTACGCGACGGACGCGCGCTCGTTGTCGAGATGAGCGAAGAGGCCGTCCCAGAGCGCGAGGCGTTCGTCGATCGCAGCGAGCCCGGCAACGAGCGCGTGCGCCAGTCGCGAGAGATCGTCGCCGGCCGCTTCGCGAATCATCGCGCGCGCCGCGGGACCGTGCTCGCCGGAATCGACTTCGATATGGCGATCGAGGTAGAAGGCGAGAAGCGGAGTCGAAGCACGGTCGATCTGCCATTGATCGAGGAGCGTGCGGAACATGTCGGGAATGACGTTTTCGCGGCCGTAGAAGAAGTTGCCGAGCACCTGATGCGTCTCGCCGTTCACGCAGACGGCCAGGGTGGCCTCGACAAAGCGGCGCACGGGCGCCGGTGCGTCGACAGCAGCAAGCGCCGCGGATACGGTGAAACCCGAACGCAGCAGCGAGACCATGTGCTCGACGCGTTCGGTCGACGCGCCGACGTCGCGCATCGCGTGCAGATACAGGTCGAAGTGGCTCATGTGGCCGAGCGGCGTCTCATCGGATTCCTCGCCGAG
>DATGHJ010000420.1:0-3380 GCA_035308085.1 Trinickia sp.
TTGCCGAAGCGCTGGGCCTTGTAGCCGAAATCCATCATCACGTTGCGCGCGAGATTGATGGTCTGCGGATTGGTCGCGTTCAGGAAGAACATGCCCGCCGCGTTGCCCGCGTTGAACTTCTTCTTGCCCATCTTGCGCAACAGGTTGCGCATGTTCATCGTCACGTCGCCGAAGTCGATCTTGACCGGGCACGGCGTCGCACACTTGTGGCAGACCGTGCAGTGATCGGCGACGTCGTTGAACTCGTCCCAGTGCTTGATCGACACGCCTCGGCGCGTCTGCTCTTCGTACAGGAACGCTTCGATCAGGAGCGACGTGGCGAGGATCTTGTTGCGCGGGCTGTAGAGCAGATTCGCGCGCGGCACGTGCGTCGCGCACACCGGCTTGCACTTGCCGCAGCGCAGGCAGTCCTTCACCGAATCGGAGATCGCGCCGATGTCGGACTGCTGCATGATCAGCGATTCATAGCCCATGAGCCCGAAGCTCGGCGTGTAGGCGTTGCGCAGGTCCGCGCCTTCGAGCAGCTTGCCCTTGTTGAAACGCCCTTCCGGGTCGACGCGCTTCTTGTACGCGCGGAATTCGCCGATCTCGGCGTCGGTCAGGAACTCGAGCTTCGTGATGCCGATGCCGTGCTCGCCGGAAATCACGCCGTCGAGCGAGCGCGCGAGCTTCATGATGCGGGCGACGGCCTTGTGGGCGTCCTGCAGCATCTCGTAGTTGTCGGAGTTGACGGGGATGTTCGTGTGGACGTTGCCGTCGCCCGCGTGCATGTGGAGTGCGACGAACACGCGGCCGCGCAGCACTTGCTTGTGGACGGCCTGTGCTTCGTCGAGGATCGGCTTGAACTCGCCGCCGTTGAAGATCTGCCGCAGCTCGGCGCGGATCTCCTGCTTCCACGACACGCGCACCGTGCGGTCCTGCGTCACGTGGAAGACGGCGGCGCCGGGCTGACCGTCGACGCGATCGGCGAATTTCTCCGCCAGCGCTTCGTGGCCGAGCCGCACGAGGTGATGCTGGGCTTCGGCGAGCGGCATGTCGAGGTGATCGCGCAGGAACTCCCAGCGCACCTTCACGCGCTGCAGCAGTTCGAGCGCTTGCTGCACGCGATCTTCAAGCAACTCGGCGCTCGGGATTTCGTTGGCGTCGTCGCTCTTGCCGAGCGGCAGCTTGCCGCCCTTGAAGAACGCTTGCAGCGCGTCAACGAGCTGCAGCTTGTTCTTGATCGACAGCTCGATGTTGATGCGCTCGATGCCGTCGGTGTACTCGCCCATACGATTGAGCGGGATCACGACGTCTTCGTTGATCTTGAACGCGTTCGTGTGCTTCGCGATTGCAGCGGTGCGGCTGCGGTCGAGCCAGAAACGCTTGCGCGCCTCGGCGCTCACCGCGACGAAGCCTTCGCCGCTCTTGCCGTTCGCCATGCGCACGACTTCGGACGTGGCGGCAGCCACCGCATCGGCCTCATCGCCGACGATGTCGCCGATCAGCACCATCTTCGGAAACGCGTTGCGCTTGCTCTTCGTCGCATAGCCGACCGCGCGCAGATAGCGCTCGTCGAGGTGCTCGAGGCCCGCGAGAATCGCGCCGCCCTGCTTCGACGTTTCGAACAGATAGTCCTTGATTTCGACGATGCTCGGAATCGCCTCGCGCGCCTGACCGAAGAATTCGAGGCAGACGGTGCGCGTGTGCGCGGGCATCTTGTGCAGCACCCAGCGCGCGGACGTGATGAGCCCGTCGCAGCCTTCTTTCTGCACGCCGGGCAGGCCCGCGAGGAATTTATCGGTGACGTCCTTGCCGAGCCCTTCCTTGCGGAAGCGCTTGCCTTCGATCTCGAGCGTTTCGGAGCGCAACAGCTTTTCGCCGGGCGCGTGCTCGCCGTCAAACCACTTCAGCTCGAAGCGCGCGACCGGAATGTCGTGGATCTTGCCGAGGTTGTGATCGAGCCGCGTGACTTCGAGCCAGTTGCCTTGCGGGTCGACCATGCGCCACCACGCGAGGTTGTCGAGCGCCGTGCCCCACAGCACCGCCTTCTTGCCGCCCGCGTTCATCGCGACGTTGCCGCCGATGCACGAGGCGTCGAGCGAAGTCGGATCGACCGCGAACACGTAGCCCGCGGCTTCGGCCGCTTCGGTCACGCGGCGCGTGACGACGCCCGCGCCGGAGAAGATCGTCGGCACCTTGCGCGCGACGCCCGGCAGTTCAGTCAATTCGACCGCGCCGAGCTGCTCGAGCTTTTCGGTGTTGATGACGGCGGAGAACGGCGTGAGCGGCACCGCGCCGCCCGTGTAGCCCGTGCCGCCCCCGCGCGGAATCACCGTGAGACCGAGCTCGAAGCACGCCTTGATGAGACCGGCGATCTCGGCTTCGGTATCGGGCGTCAGCACGACGAACGGGTATTCGACACGCCAGTCGGTCGCGTCGGTCACGTGGGAAACGCGCGAGAGGCCGTCGAAGCGGATGTTGTCCTTCTGCGTGCAGCGGCCGAGCACTTTGGTCGTGCGGCGGCGCAGTTCGGCGGACTTGTCGAATTCGGCCGCGAACGCTTCGACCGCGCGGCGCGCCGCGATCACGAGCGTCTCGACGCGCGCAGCACGCTCGACGCCGCCCGCATCCTCCCGATGTTCCGACAAATCGGCACGGCGGCGCTTCTCGATCTCGTTCAAGCGGTGGTTCAGCGCTTCGATCAAAAGCGCGCGGCGCTTCGGATTGTCGAGGAGGTCGTCCTGCAGATACGGATTGCGGCGCACGACCCAGATATCGCCGAGCACTTCGTACAGCATCCGCGCCGAGCGGCCGGTACGGCGCTCGGCGCGCAATTCGTCGAGCACGGCCCAGGCGTCGTCGCCCAACAGGCGGATCACGATTTCGCGATCGGAGAACGACGTGTAGTTGTAGGGGATTTCGCGCAAGCGCGGTTCGGGTTCGGCGGCCAGAGGGGCGGCAGCGCCGTGCGGATCGAAAACTTGAGGTGCGTTCATGGTCGGACGACTCTATGTGCCGCCCCGGTGCTCGTTCACGAGCACCGGGGCGGCATGCGCATGGGGCGCAATTCTAGGGATTCTTCTATGACGGCGAAGCGCTAACCGGGGCTCAAGCGCGAGTCCGAACGACAAAGCGCAAGCGCGGGCCTTCGCGATTCAGATGCAACTACACGATCGTGAGCAGCGGACGTGCCGCTGCGCCGCGGGGCATGCGTCGCGCGAAGTCGGCATCAAATGGGCGGTCCGAGGCTGCCAGTGCATCTTTCGATCCTTGTTTCAAAACGGAATTCTACCCCATGATCTCACTATGCGTTGACGCGGGAAATCTGCCGAAACGGACGCTTTGGCGATCGAAAGCCGCGTTCGGAGGCGAATTTTCCGCACAAGAATTTACCGAAC
>DATGHJ010000421.1:0-5011 GCA_035308085.1 Trinickia sp.
AAGACAGATGACTGAACAGAAGAAACGGCTTGAGAAGCTGAGCGGCGTGAAGGGCATGAACGACATCCTCCCGCAGGATGCCGCGTTGTGGGACTTCTTCGAATCCACCGTCAAGTCGATGCTGCGTGCATACGGCTATCAGAACATCCGCACGCCGATCGTCGAGCATACGCAGTTGTTCACGCGCGGTATCGGCGAAGTGACCGACATCGTCGAGAAGGAGATGTACAGCTTCACCGATGCGCTCAACGGCGAGCATCTGACGATGCGCCCGGAGAACACCGCGGCCGTCGTGCGTGCCGCCATCGAGCACAATCTCCTGTATGACGGCCCGAAGCGCCTGTGGTACGTCGGGCCAATGTTTCGGCACGAGCGTCCGCAGCGCGGCCGTTATCGCCAGTTCCATCAGGTCGGCGTCGAAGCGCTTGGCTTCGCGGGGCCGGATGCCGACGCGGAAATCATCCTGATGTGCCAGCGTCTGTGGGACGATCTGGGGCTGACCGGTATCCGGCTTGAAATCAACTCGCTAGGTCTCGCCGAGGAGCGCGCCGCGCACCGTGTCGAACTGATCGCCTACCTCGAGAAGCACGTCGAAGCGCTCGACGAAGATGCGAAGCGCCGCCTGTATACGAATCCGCTGCGCGTGCTCGATACGAAGAACCCGGCGCTCCAGCAGATCGCCGAGAACGCGCCGAAGCTGATCGATTTTCTCGGCGACGAGTCGCGTGCGCACTTCGAAGGGCTGCAGCGCATCCTGAAGTCGAACAACATTCCGTTCACGATCAACCCGCGGCTCGTGCGCGGTCTCGACTACTACAACCTGACCGTGTTCGAGTGGGTCACGGATAAACTCGGCGCGCAAGGCACGGTCGCGGCCGGCGGCCGCTACGATCCGCTGATCGAGCAGCTTGGCGGCAAGCCGACGGCGGCGTGCGGCTGGGCGATGGGCGTCGAGCGGATTCTCGAGTTGCTGAAGGAAGACGATCTCGTTCCCGAGGACGAGGGTTGCGACGTCTACGTCGTGCACCAGGGCGACGCGGCGCGCGATCAGGCATTCATCATCGCCGAGCGTCTGCGCGACACGGGGCTCGACGTGATCCTGCATTGCAGCGCGGATGGCGCATCGGCGAGCTTCAAATCGCAGATGAAGCGTGCCGACGCGAGCGGCGCGGCATTCGCGATTGTCCTCGGCGAAGACGAAGTCGCGAATGGCACGGTCGGCGTCAAACCGTTGCGTGATGTGGCGCAAAGTGGCGAAAAGAACGAACAACAGAACGTGCCGGTCGAAGACTTGACCGAATTTCTGATCAATGCGATGGTTGCAACCGCCGATGACGGCGACGACTGAATAGCGCCCGTCGCCCGATAAACACAAGGCATGTAGAAGAAGGAATCGCTTAGCGATGAGTTACCACGACGAACAAGAATCGATAGAAAGTTTCAAGGCATGGTGGACACAGTGGGGCAATGCCACCACTTGGATCGTGCTCATCGCGCTCGTCGCCGCAGCCGGCTGGAACGGCTGGAATTTCTGGCAGCGGCGCCAGGCGGCGCAAGCCGCCGTGCTCTACGAACAGGTCCAGCAGGCTGTCGCATCGGGCGACAAGGCGAAGGTCAGCCGCGTCGCCGCCGATATGGAAGACCGCTACGGCAGCACTGCGTACGGGCAGATGACCGCGCTCGCGGCAGCGAAGGCCCTCTACGACGCGGGCGACGAAGCCGCGGCGAAGGCGCAGTTGCAATGGGCCGTCGACCATGCCAAGGATGACGAGTACAAGGAAATTGCCAAGCTGCGCTTGGCGGGGCTGTTGCTCGACGAGAAGGCTTACGGCCAGGGTCTCGCGCTCCTTAGCGATACGCCGCCGGAAGCGTTCAAGGCCCTTGTGGCGGACCGCCGCGGCGATTTGCTGGCTGCCCAAGGCAAGCGCGACGACGCCCGCACGGCCTATCAGCTCGCACTCGACACGGTGGCGAAAAACGATACGTCAGCGCGCCAATTGATCCAGTTCAAGCTGGACGCGCTGGGTAGCTGACCGGCGCCCTATGTGCGGCGCGTCTCTCCCACTCCATTGACCAACCTTACCTAGCTTGCCCACCGATGAATCTGCTGAAACGTTACGCTGCGCCCGTTGTCTGTGCGATGACCGTCCTCGCTATGGCGGCTTGCTCATCCACGAAAGACGAGCGCCGCGTGCCGGCGCCGCTGACCGACTTCAAGCCCGTGCTCAACGTTCAGCAGGCTTGGAAGGCGAGCGTCGGCAAGGGCGGGCGCTATTTGTTCTCGCCGGTCGCGGTCGGTGACGTGGTCTACGCCGCGGGTGCGAACGGCTCGGTGGAAAAGATCGACGCGAAGACCGGCCAGGAAGTGTGGCGCACGAAGGTGGGCGTGGATCTGACGGCGGGCGTCGGCAGCGACGGCACGCTGACAGCCGTTGGTGCGGAAAAGGGCGGCATCTATGTGCTGGGCGCGGACGGCAAGCTGCTGTGGAAGGCGACGGCGCAAGGCGAAATCATTTCGCCGCCACTCGTCGGCAACGGATTCGTGATCGTGCGGACGATCGACGGCGCAATCAGCGCGTTCAACGCGGACACGGGCGAGCTGAAGTGGGTGTATCGCAATCGTGCGGTGCCGCTCAATCTGCGCGTGTCGGCCGGCATGATCTTCGCTGGCAATGCTGCGGTGCTCGCCGGCTTCCCGGGCGGCGGCCTCTCGGCGATCAACCTGCAAACCGGCGACGAGTACTGGGAAGCGCCGGTCTCGTATCCGAAGGGCGTGACCGAAGTCGAGCGGATCAACGACGTGACGGGCGCGCCGACGCTGATCGGCGCCGAAACCTGCGCCGTGACGTTCCAAGGGCAAATCGGCTGCTTCGACGCGAATACGGGCCGTCCGGTGTGGCAGAAGGCGTTCTCGAGCACGCGCGGCGTGGCGCAGGACGATGCTGTCGTCGCGGCGCCCGACGACTGGTCGGTGATCAGCGCGTTCGACGTGCAAAGCGGCAAGAAGCTCTGGAGCAACGACAAGCTCAAGAGCCGCGATCTCGGCGTGCCGTTCCTGCTGGGGCCGTCGGTGGTGGTCGGCGACTACCAGGGCTATGTGCATTTCCTGTCGCGGGACGACGGTTCGTTCGTCGCGCGGATGAAGACGGACGGTAGCCCGATCGTCTCGGCGCCGGTAATGGCGGGCGACACGCTCGTCGTGCAAACGACCGATGGCGACCTGTACGGTTTCCGGCCGCGCTAAACGCGGCTGCTTTTAACGGTTCGCAACCGTTTTCTGTACGTTCGCGTGCGGGCCGGCTGATGCCGGCCTGTATGCTTTTTTATCGGCAGTGCGAAGGCATGGGGCGTCGGCCCGCCGCACCTTCGGCCGAACTATCGCCCGCTTAAGACACGGCGGCCGGCCAGTGCCGGGCCGCGATGATTTCGTGATAATTTTTGTCAAACGCAGCGTGTCGGTTGCCGGGCGCCCTCGGCGCGGCATCAAGGGGACGACGCCTCTGCGTTTCACTTTAGACAACATCAGATGAAACCCGTAATTGCCCTCGTCGGGCGCCCCAACGTGGGGAAATCCACTCTGTTCAACCGCTTGACGCGCTCACGCGATGCGCTCGTCGCGGACCTGCCGGGTCTCACGCGCGATCGCCACTATGGCGAAGGGCGCGTGGGCGAGCGGCCGTATCTGGTGGTCGACACGGGGGGCTTCGAGCCGGTCGCGAAAGACGGCATCCTGCACGAGATGGCGCGCCAGACTCGTCAGGCGGTCGAAGAGTCGGACATCGTCGTGTTCATCGTCGACGGTCGCAACGGCCTCGCGCCGCAGGACAAATCGATCGCGGATTATCTGCGCAAGACCGGCCGGCCGATTTTCCTCGTCGTCAACAAGTCCGAGGGGATGAAGTACACGTCGGTCGCCGCCGATTTCTACGAACTCGGGCTCGGCGACCCGCGCGCGATTTCCGCTGCTCACGGCGATGGTGTCGCGGAGATGATCAACGAAGCGCTCGGCGTCGCCTACGCCGGTCATCCGGAAGAAAGCGAAGAGGAAAAGGCGCATCGTGGCGTGAAGATTGCGATCGTCGGGCGGCCGAATGTCGGCAAATCGACACTCGTCAACACGCTGATCGGCGAGGACCGTGTCATTGCATTCGACATGCCTGGCACGACGCGCGATTCGATCTACGTCGATTTCGAGCGGCAGGGCAAGAAATACACGCTGATCGACACGGCGGGCCTGCGCCGCCGCGGCAAGGTGTTCGAGGCGATCGAGAAATTCTCGGTCGTGAAGACACTGCAATCGATCGCGGATGCGAACGTCGTGATTCTATTGCTCGACGCGCAACAGGACATTTCGGATCAGGACGCGCACATCGCTGGCTTCGTCGTCGAGCAGGGCCGTGCGCTCGTGGTCGGCGTGAACAAGTGGGACGGGCTCGATTCGCATGTACGCGAGCGCACGAAATCCGAATTGGCGCGCAAGCTCAAATTCCTTGAATTTGCGAAATTCCACTACATATCGGCAGCGGAGAAGACGGGGATCGGTGCGCTCATGCGCTCGGTCGACGACGCGTATGCCGCGGCGATGGCGAAACTGCCGACGCCCAAGCTCACGCGCGCGCTGATCGAGGCGGTCGAGTTCCAGCAGCCGCGGCGCCGCGGTCCGGTGCGTCCGAAGCTGCGCTATGCGCACCAGGGCGGACAGAATCCGCCGATCATCGTCATTCACGGTAATGCGCTCGACGCGGTGACCGAAACCTACAAGCGCTACCTCGAGAACCGCTTTCGAGAAACTTTCTCGCTGACGGGGACTCCATTGCGCATAGAGTTTCGTTCGTCGACGAACCCTTACGCGGAAAAAGGCTGAAACCCGCGTGCATCAAGGGTTTGGCCGAATGGCTAGCCCGCTGGTGCGATAACGAAAATCGGCTATAGTGTAGCGATTGACGGGGAATTTCTTTTTCTTCGCCGCTCAATCACGATCAACCTGCAAAAAAATGACGGAGTTTGCTAT
>DATGHJ010000422.1:0-3915 GCA_035308085.1 Trinickia sp.
GAAAGGTGCGGGAAAGGTGTCAAAAAACGCGCGCTTACGATAGCACACGCCGATTCGGCGGGGTGGCTCGCGTGTCGCGAGACATGTCGTCATGGTATTGAAAAGCGCTTACGTCACCTTGACGCTCAGTTATGTCCCGCCTACACTCGCACGCACTTTGGTGCTCGTGTGCGCGCTCAACGCGCATGCAGTTAAACGGGAAACAGGGCGCGAAGCCGCATCGGCCGAGCCAACCTGTGCTGCCCCCGCAACGGTAAGCGAAGGCATCGCACCACGCGATGCAGAGCCGACTTCGATGTGTGTACGCAAGGCCGTGCCCACATTAGCCACTGCGCGAGAAATTCCTCGCGCGGGAAGGTGAAGCGGCGCTTTCGCCAGCCCGGATACCGGCCAGAGCAAGGGGTTGGCGCCGCGGGGATGCGGCGTGACTGCCACGAACCGAACCGCGCTTTCCCGCCTGCGTGACGATGTTGTGACGAACGATGCTTCGCACGCCGCGGTTTTCGCCGGTGCTGTTCGTGTTGGCAATCCATGAGTTTGTCGACCGTTCATCAAGGGGCAATCGTGCTCAAGTCTGTTTCCCAGTTGTTCAATGACAGTCCGACGGAATTACGCGGCAAGATCGTCGGGATCTACATGGTGTTGATTGCGTTCAATATCGGAGCGTGGATCTGGGCCTTCGCGGCCTTTCACGGCCACCCGGTGCTGCTCGGCACCGCGCTGCTCGCCTACACGTTCGGCTTGCGCCATGCGGTCGATGCGGACCATATCGCCGCGATCGATAACGTCACGCGCAAGCTGCTGCAGGAAAAACGCAATCCGCTCGGCGTCGGCTTCTTCTTTTCGCTCGGACATTCGACGGTGGTGATCGTGTTGACGGTCGTGGTCGCGCTGACCACGGCGTCGCTGTCGAATCACTTTTCCGATCTGAAAGATATCGGCGCCGTGATCAGCACGTGCGTATCCGCATTCTTCCTTTTCGTGCTCGCAGCGGCGAACCTCTTCGTGCTGCGAGGCGTGTACCGCACGTTTCGCGCCGTGCAGCGCGGCGAGCCGCTCGTCGAGGAGGATCTCGATCTGCTGCTCGGCAATCGCGGCTTTCTCGCGCGTATCTTCAAGCCATTGTTCAAGCTCGCTTCGCGAAGCTGGCACATGTACCCGATCGGCTTTCTGTTCGGGCTCGGCTTCGATACGGCCACCGAGATCGCGCTGTTCGGCATTTCCGCGACGCAGGTATCGAGCGGCATGGCGTTCTGGTCGGTGCTGGTGCTGCCGGTGCTGTTTACCGCGGGCATGTCGCTCATCGACACCACCGACGGCATCCTGATGATGGGCGCGTACCGGTGGGCGTTCGTTCGTCCGATCCGCAAGATCTACTACAACATGACGATTACGTTCGTGTCGGTGTTGGTGGCCGTGTTGATCGGCGGTATCGAATCGTTGGCTTTGATTGCCGATAAGCTCGATTTGAAGGGACCGTTCTGGGATTTCATCGGCATGCTGTCCGACAATTTCGGCACGCTCGGCTATATCGTCATCGGTCTATTCTTCGTGAGCTGGATTGTGTCCGCGCTCGTATATCGCCTGAAGCGCTATGACGAGATCCAAGTCACGATATCCACCTGAGCGGGAGTCAGCAGAATGCAAACGCGCAAAATTCCCGTGACCGTCGTCACGGGCTTTCTCGGCAGCGGCAAAACCACGTTGCTGCGGCACATCCTCAAACATGCTGCGCCCAAGCGCATTGCCGTGATCGTCAACGAGTTCGGCGAGCTCGGCATCGATGGCGAGATTCTCAAGGGTTGCGGCATCGGCTGCGATGACGAAGGCAACGAACAAGCGGGCCAGCTCTATGAGCTCGCCAATGGGTGCCTCTGCTGCACCGTGCAGGAAGAGTTCTTTCCGGTGATGGAAGAGTTGGTCGAGCGGCGCGGCGACATCGATCACGTGCTGATCGAAACGTCCGGCCTCGCGCTGCCGAAACCGCTCGTGCAGGCATTCAACTGGCCATCGATCAAGAACAGCTTCACGGTCGATGCAGTCGTGACGGTGGTCGACGGTCCCGCCGCCGCGAGCGGGCAGTTCGCGCAGAATCCGCAAGCCGTCGATGCGCAACGCAAGGCCGATCCGAATCTCGATCACGAATCGCCGTTGCACGAGCTCTTTGCCGATCAGCTTTCGGCGGCGGATCTCGTGATTCTCAACAAGACCGACTTGCTCGACGGCGCGCATCACGAAGCGCTCGTCGCTGCAATTCGCGAAGAGATTCCGCCGCAGGTGAAGATCGTGCCCGCGCAGATGGGCCGACTCGACGTGCGCGGGCTGCTTGGGCTCGCGTCGGCGTCGGAAGAAACGATTCACTTGCGCCACGACCATCACGGTTCCGCCGACGACGCCGATCACCACCACGACGAATTCGATTCGGTCGTGGTGGTTGGCGAGACGCGTTCGCGCGAGGCGGCGATCGCCGCGCTGCAGAGGCTCGTCGAGCAGCATACGATCTATCGCGTGAAGGGTTTCGCGGCGCTGCCCGGCGCGCCGATGCGTCTTGTCGTGCAAGGCGTGGGCTGCCGCTTCGACAGCTATTTCGATCGTCGCTGGCAGGACGGCGAGGCGGTGACGAGCCGCTTCGTGCTGATCGGCGAAGACCTCGATCAACCGGCGTTGCAGGGCGCGTTCAGCGCCGCGCTTGCGGCCGCCGAGACTCAACAGGTCTAATCGCCACCACCGCCATCACAGGAAAGAACGCGCCATGCACCTGCTGCGGACCACGCCGGGCGGTTTCGTCGACGACACGGCGGGCGTGATCCGCATCGATCAACGTCCTGCCGACATCGTCGTGCTCAGTTCGGCCGACACGACGCTGTCGCTGCTCGCAAGCGTGTTTCCGCGCTTGGGCGACGGCTTTCCGAGCGTGCGGCTCGCGAACGTGACGTTTCTGCGGCAGCCGGCGTCGGTGGATTTCTACCTCGACGATGTGCTCAAGCATGCGCGCGTCGTGGTCGTCGATCATCTGGGCGGCGAGGCTTACTGGCCGTATGGGATCGAGCAGGTGGTCGCGCTTGCCGAGCGCAACGGGCAGTTGCTCGCGATGTTCTCCGGCGATTTGCAGGAGGACCCGAACCTGCTCGCGAAGAGCACGGCGGATGCCGAGCTTTGCCACGCGCTATGGCGCTACTTGCGCGAGGGCGGCGCGCAGAACGCGGAGGCGTTTCTGCGCTGCATCGCGTACCGCGGGCTCGGATGGGGCGAGGAGCCCGCGCCGCCGCGTCCGCTGCCTGCGGTGGCGCTCTATCACCCGGCTCATGACTTGGCGACGATCGAGCACTGGCAGGCGGATTGGCGAAGAGGCGCGCCGGTCGTCGCGGTGCTGTTTTACAAGGCGCATTTGCAAGCGGCGAATACGGCGGTCTTCGACGCGCTCTTGAAGGCGCTCGCTGACGAAGGGATGAACCCGCTGCCGATTGCGATCACATCGCTCAAGGATGCGTTGAGCCGAGACGTGGTCCAACAGTTGTGCGCGCAACATGATGCCGCGCTCGTGTTGAACACGACGGCGTTCGCGGCATCGGCGATCGACGATCCCGAGCCGCTCGCGCTCGCCGGCGACGCGCCCGTCATGCAGGTGATCCTGAGCGGCGGCAACCGCGACGACTGGCTCAAGGACAACCACGGCCTCAATTCGCGCGATATCGCGATGCATGTCGCACTGCCGGAAGTCGACGGCCGCATCATCACGCGCGCGATCAGCTTCAAGGGGCTGGCGTACCGGTGCCCGCATACGGAAGTCGACGTCGTTCGCTATCAGCCGGATCTCGAGCGGATCGCGTTTCTCGCCGAGCTTAGCCGCCGCTGGTGCCGGCTAAAGCGTACCGACAACGCCGACAAGAGGCTCGCGCTGATTCTCGCCAATTA
>DATGHJ010000423.1:0-5512 GCA_035308085.1 Trinickia sp.
GAGCCGGCCGTCGCGCGCGTCGGCTGCGATCGGCTGCTCGATGAACTGCGCCTGCGAGCCTTGCCGATGCGGCGGCACGACCA
This sequence comes from Trinickia sp., assembly GCA_035308085.1. GTDB lineage: Bacteria > Pseudomonadota > Gammaproteobacteria > Burkholderiales > Burkholderiaceae > Trinickia_A. The sequence continues at coordinate 84 of DATGHJ010000423.1, forward strand.
GCCGCCGCGCGGTGTAGCTCGCCGCTTGCGCGCCGCAGAGCTTGCGCAGCACGTGCAGGCAGCAGTCGATGCCTGCTGCGGTGCCGGCCGACGTCAAGATGCTGCCGTCGTCGACATAGAGCACGGCTGGGTCCAGTTTGACGTTCGGGTAGCGGCGGGCGAACGCGTCGGCCCACGCCCAGTGGGTCGTGGCGGGACGGCCGTCGAGGACGCCCGCTTCCGCCAGCACGAACGCGCCGAGGCACAGGCCGACCAGTTGCGCGCCGCGCGCGTGAGCGGCGCGCAAGGCGTCGAGGAGGGCGGCGGGCGGCGCTTCGGCGGTGTCGCGCCAGCTTGGGACGACGACGATATCGGCGGCGTCGATCGCATCGAGGCCGTGGGGCGCGGTGATTGAAAAGCCGGCCGTCGTCGTCAGCGTGCCGGGTTCGGCGGCGCATACGCGCAATTCGAAGGGCGGCACGCCGCCCGCGCTGCGGTCTTCACCGAAAACGAGGCATGGCACTGACAGGTGGAAAGGGCTGATGCCGTCGAAAGCGACGACGGCGACGACGGCGACGACGTGCGTCTCATCGGCCCCGGCGCTCGGCTTGAGGGTGGAAATCGCTGGCGGCATCGGCAGTCCTTCGTCAATAGTGTTGGCCCGATTCTAGCGAATATTGTCATTCAGGCCGCTATCTGCGATGCGCGTAAAAGCGAAGAATGGCTTGCGCCGCTGCTTTGGCGGATCAGAAGCGAACACCAACACTCATCACCTTAGAGGAGCCGCACCATGTCCCAAGCCACCCCGCGCCGTGCGCTGATCGTGATCGACGTCCAAAACGAATACGTGACCGGCGATCTGCCGATCGAATACCCGGACGTCAACGTGTCGCTCGCCAACATCGGCCGCGCGATGGATGCGGCGCGCGCCGCATCGGTGCCGGTCGTCGTCGTGCAAAACTTTGCGCCGGCCAACGCGCCTATCTTCGCGCGCGGCTCGGAGGGCGGGGAGTTGCATCCGGTCGTCGCGTCGCGCCCTCGCGATCACTTCCTGGAGAAGTCTCTGCCGAGCGCGTTCACCGGCACCGATCTCGCCGATTGGCTGAAGGCCAACGAAATCGACACGCTGACCGTCGTCGGCTACATGACCCACAACTGCGACGCGTCGACGATCAATCACGCGCTGCATGCGGGCTTTGCGGTGGAGTTTCTGTCGGACGCGACCGGCTCCGTGCCGTATGAGAACGCGGCGGGATTCGCGAGCGCCGAGGAGATCCACCGCGTATTCAGCGTCGTGCTGCAATCGCGCTTTGCGGCGGTGCTCGGCACCGACGAGTGGATCGCCGCGCTCGCGTCCGGTGCGCTGCCGCAGCGGGGCTCGATCTACGCGTCGAACCAGAAGGCTCGCGAGCGGCGCCTGCAGCAAAAGGAAGCGGCGCAGGCGTAACGCCAAGCAGCGAGGCGCGCGGCCGACGACACTGCGCCGAGCGCCGCTGCGACCGACGCGCGTTCTCGCGCGTTATACGTCCGGCGCTGGCCCGCGCAAGGCGGGGCTATAGCGCAGCATGTCGAAGCACGCGTCGACGAACTGCTCCGAATGCGTGGCGATATCGATTTTGTCGGGCAGGATCAGCATATCGCGCAGGAATCCGCCGACGAACGCATGCAGCATGGTTGCCGCCTTTTGCGTATCGAGGTCGGCGGGCAATTGGCCTTTCGACACGGCGTTCTTCAAACCGCCTTCGATTTTCTGGAGGCCGTCGCGCATGTTCGTCTGATGACGCGCCATGACGGGCCCCATGTCCTCGACGAATTCGCACTTCAGAAACAGGATGTCGAACACGCGGCGGCGCTGCGGGTCGGTCGCCGTGCTGCGCAGACACCAGTTGACGATTTCCTTGAGCCGGCCGAGCGGGTCGGCTTCCTGCGGGTCGAGCGACGCCGCGCCGAGTTCGTCGAGCGGCAGCAGCACGCGGTCGAACATTTCCGTGAACAGGTCGCCCTTGTTGGCGAAATGCCAATAGATGGCGCCGCGCGTCACGCCGGCATGCTGCGCGATGTCTCCGAGCGATGTGCGCGATACGCCCTTTTCGAAGAACACGTGTTCCGCGGCATCAAGAATTCGATGTCGCGTTTCCTGGGCTTCTTCCTTGGTTCGTCTGACCATTGTTCGTTTTGACTCTCGACCAGGTGAGGCGGTGAGGTCTTTCTCAATTTAACTATAGGGAAGGGTCTGTGAGTAGTTTCTACTCGTCTTGATCGTCCCAACATGCGAGCGTACTTTTACGTACATTCATGATTGTATATATAATCATGCCGACGATTGAATAGCCTAGCTGTAAACCCGGGTAATATCCGTCACTGTTGCCTGCCCCAAGGCTAATCACCGCGCATTGTCACGGCGGTGTCATGCGGCGCTTTCTTGGCGCGGCGCGCTGCGCCGTCGGCCTTGACGACCGCAACCTGGCTATCGATCCAACGTCTCACGACGTATTTGTGCTGCGCGTTCCGCGGGGGCAGAAACGCGGGCACACATTTCATTCTCAGTCATTGACAGAGGTCGCTCCATGCGCGTCGAACGGGTTCCATACCGCTTAATCAGTGTCGCGACGGCTGCCGTATTTCTTGCAGCATGCGGACAAAAACAATCGGCACCGCCGCAGCAAACGCCGGAAGTCGGCGTCGTCACCATCCAGCAATCCGCCGTACCGGTCGTCACCGAGTTGCCGGGCCGCACCAACGCTTTCCTCGTCGCGCAAGTGCGCGCGCGGGTCGATGGCATCGTGCTGTCGCGCGACTTCACTGAAGGCAGCGAAGTGAAGGCAGGTCAGCGCCTGTACAAAATCGATCCGGCGCCGTACATCGCCTCGCTCAACAACGCGAAGGCCACGCTCGCGAAGGCCCAGGCGAACCTGGTGTCGACCACCGCGCAGGCCAACCGCTACAAGGTGCTGGTGGCGGCCAACGCCGTCAGCAAGCAGGACTACGACAACGCCGTCGCGGCGCAAGGCCAGGCCGAGGCCGATGTCGCCGCCGGCAAGGCGCAGGTCGAGACCGCGCAGATCAATCTCGGCTATACCGACGTGATCTCGCCGATCACCGGCCGCACGGGCGTGTCGCAAGTCACGCCGGGCGCCTACGTGCAGGCGAGCCAGGCGACGCTGATGGACACGATCCAGCAGCTCGACCCGGTCTACGTCGATCTGACGCAATCGAGCCTGGACGGCCTCAAGCTGCGCCGCGACGCGCAGGAAGGTCGCCTGAAGACGAGCGGCCCGAATGCCGCGAAGGTCTCGCTGATCCTCGAGGACGGCCGTACGTACTCGGAGCCGGGCAAGTTGCAGTTCTCCGACGTCACGGTCGATCAGACCACGGGCTCGGTCACGGTCCGCGCGATTTTCCCGAACCCGAGCCGCGTGCTGTTGCCGGGCATGTTCGTGCGCGCGCGCATCGAAGAGGGCGTGAACGATAACGCGATGCTCGTGCCGCAGATCGGCGTCACGCACAACCCGAAGGGTGAGGCGGTGGCGCTGGTCGTGGGTCAGGACAACAAGGTCGCGCCGCGCACGCTCGTCACGGCGGGCATGCATGGCGCGGACTGGGTCGTCGAGAGCGGCGTGCAGCCGGGCGACCGCGTGATCGTGCAGGGCACCGAAAAGGTCCGCCCGGGGATGGAAGTGAAGGCGGTGCCGGCGCAATTGCCGGCGAGCCCCGCATCCGGCGCAGCGGCAGGCGCGGCCCCCGCGGCAAGCGGCGCGCAGCAGGCGCAAGGCGCATCGGGCGCGTAATAACAAGGAGCCTGCTTCATGGCAAAGTTCTTTATCGATCGCCCGATTTTTGCGTGGGTGATCGCCATTATTTTGATGCTCGCGGGTATCGCGTCGATCTTCAATTTGCCGATCGCGCAGTATCCGACCATCGCGCCGCCGTCGATCCAGATCAGCGCAAGCTTTCCGGGTGCGTCGGCAAAGACGGTGGAAGACACCGTTACGCAGGTGATCGAGCAGCAGATGAGCGGTCTCGATCACTTGCTGTATCTGTCGTCGACTTCGGATGACTCCGGTACCGCGACGATCACGCTGACGTTCGCCGCCGGCACGAACCCGGACATCGCGCAAGTGCAGGTGCAGAACAAGCTGTCGCTGGCCACGCCGCTTCTGCCGCAGGTCGTCCAGCAACTCGGCACCACGGTGACGAAGTCGAGCAGCAGCTTCTTGCTCGTGCTCGCCTTCAACTCCGAAGACGGCAGCATGGACCGCTACGACCTCGCAAACTACGTGGCCTCGCACGTCAAGGACCCGATCAGCCGTCTCGACGGCGTCGGTACCGTGACGCTGTTCGGCACGCAGTACGCGATGCGGATCTGGCTCGACGCGAACAAGCTCAACAACTTCGGCTTGACGCCCGTCGACGTGACGAACGCGATCTCGGCGCAGAACGTGCAGATCGCAGGCGGGCAGATCGGCGGCACGCCGGCGAAGCCGGGGCAGATGGTCCAGGCGACCATCACCGAAGCGACGCTGCTGCGTACCCCCGAGCAGTTCGGCAACGTCCTGCTGAAGGTCAACCAGGACGGCTCGCAGGTGCGCATCAAGGACGTCGCGCGCGTCGATCTGGGCGGCGAAACGTATAACTTCGAGACGAAGTACAACGGCCAGTGGACCGCGGGTCTCGGCATTCAGCTTGCGACGGGCGCGAACGCGCTTCAGACGGCGAAGGAAGTGAAGGCGAAGGTCGACGAGCTGTCGAAATACTTCCCGCACGGTCTCGTCGTGAAGTACCCGTATGACACGACGCCGTTCGTGCGCCTGTCGATCGAGGACGTGATCAAGACGCTGCTCGAAGGCATCGTGCTCGTGTTCCTCGTGATGTACCTGTTCCTGCAGAACCTGCGGGCCACGCTGATCCCGACGATCGCGGTGCCGGTGGTGCTGTTGGGCACCTTCGCGATCATGGAGCTCGTGGGCTTCTCGATCAACACGCTATCGATGTTCGGTCTCGTGCTCGCAATCGGTCTCTTGGTGGACGATGCGATCGTGGTGGTCGAAAACGTCGAGCGGGTGATGACCGAAGAGGGCTTATCGCCACGAGAGGCGACCAAGAAGGCGATGGGCCAGATCACCGGTGCGCTGGTCGGCGTGGCGCTTGTGCTGTCGGCGGTGTTTGTGCCGGTGGCGTTTTCGGGCGGCTCGGTCGGCGCGATTTACCGGCAGTTCTCGCTGACCATCGTGTCGGCGATGGTGCTGTCGGTGCTGGTCGCGTTGATTCTGACGCCGGCGCTGTGCGCGACGATTCTCAAGCCGATTCCGCAAGGCCATCACGAAGAGAAGAAGGGCTTCTTCGGCTGGTTCAACCGCACCTTCGAGAAGAGCCGCGACAAGTACCACTCGGGCGTGTTTCACGTGATCAAGCGTTCGGGCCGCTGGCTCATCATCTATCTCGCGGTGATC
>DATGHJ010000424.1:0-2388 GCA_035308085.1 Trinickia sp.
CCCCGCTTCGCCTTCGATCGGCACGCCGGACAATTGCAGATCGCGCACGTCGCGATACACGGTGCGCGGCGACACGGACAGCCATTCCGCGAGCTGCTGCGCGGTCGTGAGACGCCGCCCGCGCAACAGCTCGGCGATCTGGAACAGGCGGTCGGCGCGGCGGGTCATGGCGAGCCTAATGACTTGGAGGACAGCGGTCAGTCGGACAGCGATTCAATGATGATAGCGCTACGCTGCGCTCCGACCGCCGCCGACCCCGCGCATCAGGCGAGCTTCAGCGAATGCAGGCCGACTCGGTTGCCTTCGCTATCGGTGAAGAACGCGATGTAGCCGAAGTTGTTGGGCAGCTCGATGGCCGGGCCGTGCTTCTTGCCGCCGGCGCGCTCGACACGCGCGAGCGCATCGGTGACCGTCGGCGACGCGTCGAGATACACGAGCACGCCGTCGGCGGCCGGCTTCGTATGCTGCGGGTTGAAGACGATCGCGCCGCCCGTGGCGCCTTCCTCGTGCGCGAAGACGGCGATCGGCATGCCGCCGAAGACTTCGCGCTGGAGCGGCGCGTCGAGCGCGGCTTCGTAGAACCGCACGGCGCGGTCGAAATCCATCGCCGGAATTTCGAACCAGGACAGCACGCGGGTGGATGCGAGAGTGGCAGCAGTCATGACAGTCTCCGAGAAGAGCGGCGGTAAGCCGGACAAAGCGCCGGATGGCGCATGAGTGGAGTCTGCGACTGCCCTGCTGACAGCGTTCTGTCAGCAGCTTGGCAAGAGTTGACGCGCGGGCTCGACGGAGCCTGCGCCGTCCGATGGATCAATCAGGCGTATCGGTATCGCCGGCCGGCCGCTGCTTGACGCTGCCCGTCACCAGGTCGAAGCGGAACAGGCGGCATTCGAGCGCGCCGTTGAAGAGCGGCGTCTTCGCCGATTCGCGCAGCCGCAACTGGCCCGGCAGCTTGCGATCGGACGTGAGGATGAACGCGCGCCAGCCCGAGAAGCGCTGCTTGAGCGCGTCGCCGAGCGATTGGAAGAACTCGCTGTCGGGCGTATCGGTATGCACGCGGCGGAAACCTTCGTTGTCGTCGCCGCGTCGGGTCTCGCGCACCTCGCCGCGCGGCCCGCGCCCGCGCACTTCGATCCGCTCGCCGTACGGCGGATTCGCGACCAGGATGCCCGGAGCCGCGACCGGCGGCGTCATGCCGCGCGAGTCGACCTGCTTGAGCACGATCGACGGCAAGCCGGCGCGTTCGAAGTTCGCGCGCGCCTTCTCGAGCATGTCGCCGGAGATGTCGCTGCCGAAGATCCCCAGATCCGCACGCGAAGCGCGGGCGGCGCGCTTGGCATCCAGCGCTTGAACCTTGAGCGCTTGCCACGCGGTGACGTCGTACTGCTTGAGCTTTTCGAAGCCGAAGCGGCGCTCGACGCCCGGCGCGATGTTCAGCGCGACCTGCGCGGCTTCGGCGAGGAACGTGCCGCTGCCGCACATCGGGTCATAGAGAGGCGTGCCCGCGGTCCAGCCGGTGAGGCGCAGGATGCCTGCCGCGAGGTTCTCGCGCAGGGGCGCCGCGCCCTTGTCGAGCCGCCAGCCGCGCTTGAAGAGCGGCTCGCCCGAGGTGTCGAGGTAGAGCGTGCAATCGGTCGCCGTCAGGAACGCGAAGATGCGCACGTCGGGCTGCGCGGTGTCGATGCTCGGGCGCGCGCCGCTCACTTCACGCAGCCTGTCGCAGACGGCGTCCTTCACGCGCAGCGTCGCGAATTCGAGACTGCGCAGCGGCGATTTGATCGCGGTGATGTCGACGCGCAGCGTTTCGTTCGCCGAGAACCACTGTTCCCAGCGCTGCTCGGCGGCGAGTGCGTAGATGTCCTGCTCGTTGCGATATGGGCGATGCGCGATTTTCAGGAGCACGCGGCTCGCGATCCGTGAATACAGGTTCGCTGCCATGCCGGCCTTCCAGCCGCCGCGAAAATGCACGCCGCCTGGGACTTGCGCGCCGGGCTCGAAGCGTGGCGCGTCGGCTGCGCCGGAAAGGCCGACGTAGTGCGCGGCGATCTCCGTGAGTTCGGCGGCGAGCGCGGCTTCGAGACCGCGTGGGCAGGGGGCGAAAAAGTCGAACGGGGCAGGCGATGACATGGGGCGGGGGGATGAATCGTGCGAAGTACGACATTGTACGCGGGGTGCGGGGCAGGCAGGCCGGGAACGCGGCTGGTCGAACGCCGGCTCCGGCGACTGCGGCCCACGCTATGCTGGCCTACCTTCGGACACCGCCTGTGCTTCCAGCTCGCGCGCGGTTGCCCGATCGAGCCAAATCACCCGATCCGCGCTGCGAATCGTTTCGGGCCGGTGCGCGATCATGATTCGTGTTATGCGCATAGTGCGGATCGCATCGTTGAT
>DATGHJ010000425.1:0-3730 GCA_035308085.1 Trinickia sp.
ATTGAACACGTCCGGCCACGCGACGGCAAGCGCGTCCAACGCCCGCTCGAAGCGCCCACGGAAATCCGGCGTCAGCACTTCGACCCGGATACCCGGCACGCGCAAGCGCACCTGCGCGACGCAGCGCGCAAAATGTGCGGCCCCGCCGTCGCGCAGATCGTCGCGATCCACTGAGGTAATCACGACGTAGCGCAACCCCAGCGCCGCGACCGCTTCGGCGAGCCGCGCCGGCTCCTCTTCATCAAGCGCTTCCGGCCGCCCATGTGCGACATCGCAGAACGCGCAGCGCCGCGTACAGATGCCGCCCATGATCATGAAGGTCGCCGTGCGCTGCGCGAAGCATTCGCCGATGTTCGGGCACATCGCCTCCTCGCACACCGAATGCAACCGGTGTGCGCGAAGGATCGCCGCCATGCCAGCCACGGTTTCGCTCATCATCGGCTTTGCATGCAGCCACGGCGGCTTGGGCAACGCATCGGCGCCCTCCGCCGGCACGATCTTCACCGGAATCCGCGCGAGCTTGTCGCCGCTGCGCTTGCCGCGCTGGCCAAGCGCAGTGACACTGTCGCGATGCAGTGCGGCTTCCATGATCATGATCCGAAGAAGTCGTCGAGCAGACGGTTCACGTCCGATGCAGCCTCCATCTGCACCATGTGCCCCTTGCCGTCGAACACCCGCACGCGGACGCCATCCGGCAACTGCTGCGCGTGCTTCGCCGGGATGACCCGGTCCTCGGCGCCCCAAATGACGAGCGTACGAGGCGCGAGTGTGCCGAGCCGGTCGCGATAGATCCGGCGTTGCGCGCCGCCTTCGAACGCCGACGCCGCGATCTTCTGCAACGCCTGCTGCACGCCTTCGAGGCGCTTGTATTTGACGATGTCCTCGACCAGCTGCCGGGTGACGAGCGAGGGGTCGGCGAACAGTTTCGCCAGATGCGGCTTCAGCGTGTTGCGGCTGTTGCCGGCGACGAAGCCGTCGATGTACTCGCGATCGATTTCCTCGCCGAGGCCCGCGCTGGCGATCAACGCGAGCGACGCGACGCGTTCGGGCGCTTGCGCGGCAACCGTCATCGCGACCACGCCGCCCATCGAATGGCCGACGAGATGCGCACGATCGATGCCGCGATCATCGAGAAATGCGATCACGCTATCGGCCAGTTCGTCGACGCTGCCAGTCTCGACAGCTTTGCCGGACTCGCCATGTCCCGGCAGATCGAGCGCCCAGACCGCGCGATGCGCGGCAAGATCGGCGTGATTGAACAGCCAGTTGTTCAGATCGCCGCCGAAGCCGTGAATCAGCAGCACCGGCGTGCCGCCTTCGCCGATCTTCAGATACCGCATGGTGCGCCCGCCGATCGTCGCTTTCTCCGCTTGCGGCCCCGCGTCGCCCAATTCCGCCGCGAGCGGCACGAAGTCACGCTGGAACGCTTCGACCGCTGCGTCGATGTCCGCATCGGAGGTTGCTTCGTCGGCGACGACGCCGAGCAGCGCGCCGATCGGCAACGTATCGCCCTCCTGCGCGATCTGCCGGCGAAGCGTGCCGTCGAACGCGCACTCGACGCCCGACGAAATCTTGTCGGTCTCGACATCGAGCACTTCGTCGCCCTTGCCGACCTTGTCGCCGACCGCTTTCAGCCAGCCGTTGACCTGCCCCTGCTCCATCGACAGGCCCCACTTGGGCATCGTGATCATGTGAATCGGCATTGCTCAGCTCCTTACTTTCTGGACAGCAGCGGCGATGCTGTCCGCCGACGGGATATACAGGTCTTCGAGCACGCCTGAAAACGGCGCAGGCGTATGCGGCGCGGTGACGAGTTCGATCGGCGCCTTCAGCGAGTGGAACGCCTTCTGCGCGACGAGCGCCGCGATGTCGGTCGCGATCGAACAGCGCGGATTCGCTTCGTCGACCACGACGACGCGCCCCGTGCGTTCGGCGCTTTCCAGAATCGTCTCCTCGTCTAGCGGCGAGGTCGTGCGCAGGTCGATCACCTCCGTCTGAACGCCGCTTTTCGCGAGCTTCTCCGCTGCTTCAGTCGCGTAATGCACCATGCGGCCGTAGGTGACGATCGTCGCGTCGTCACCATCGCGCACGATATTGGCCTCGCCGAACGGAATCGCATACGACTCTTCCGGCACCTCGCCTTCGCGGCCGTAAAGCAGCTTGTGCTCGCAGAAGATCACCGGATCGTCGTCGCGGATCGCCTGGATCAGCAAGCCCTTGGCGTCATACGGCGTCGCCGGGCACACCACCTTCAGGCCGGGCACGTGCGTAAAGAGCGACGTGAGCATCTGCGAATGCTGGGCGGCCGCGCGCAGACCGGCGCCTTGCATCGTGCGAATGACGACGGGCGTTACGGCCTTGCCGCCGAACATGTAGCGAAACTTCGCCGCCTGATTGAAGATCTGGTCGAAGCACACGCCCATGAAATCGATGAACATCAGCTCCGCTACCGGACGCATCCCGCATGCGGCCGCGCCCACTGCCGCGCCGATGAAGCCGCCTTCGGAGAGCGGCGTATCGAGCACGCGCCCCGGATACTTGTGAAAGAGGCCTTTCGTGACGCCGAGCACGCCGCCCCATGCGTCCTGTTCGCCGGGCGAGCCGGCGCCGCCCGCGTTGTCCTCGCCCATCACGATGACGCTTTCGTCGCGCGCCATCTCCTGACTCAGTGCTTCGTTGATCGCCTGAGAAAATGTGATTTTCCGTGCCATGTCTGTCTCCTGAATCTGGCTGACTTGTGCTGAATCGCGCTATGTCGAAAGGGGTGCCGTGCGGATCACGGGTAGGACACGTAGACGTCCGTCAGCAGATCGTCGGCACTCGGCAGCGGCGCCGCTTTCGCCTCGGCCACGGCGTCGTCGATCAGCTGCTTGACCTTCGCGTCGATGCCGCGCAGCTCGGCGGGGGTGAGCATCTCAGCGCGCACCACACGGTCTTCGAAGCGCTTCAAGCAGTCTTTCTCGTCGCGCAGCTTCTGCACTTCGCCGGGCGCACGATAGGTTTGCGCATCGCCTTCGAAGTGACCGAAGTAGCGCGAGAATTTCACTTCGACGAGCGTCGGTCCGCCGCCGTTGCGCGCCCGTTCGATCGCTTCGCCCAGCGCCTCATGCACCGCAAAGAAGTCGAATCCGTCGACGATCACGCCGGGCATTCCGAAGCCGCTCGCGCGGTCGGCGATGTTGTCGGTCGCAACCGACCACGTCGACGACGTCGCTTCCGCATAGCCGTTGTTCTCCGCGACGAAGACTGCGGGCAAGCGCCACACGGACGCGAGATTCATCGACTCGAAGATCACGCCCTGATTCGACGCACCGTCGCCGAAGAAGCACACGCCCACGCCGCCGGTTTTCTTGTACTTCGCCGCGAGCGCCGCGCCGCAGATCAGCGGACCGCCGGCGCCCACAATGCCGTTCGCGCCGAGCATCCCTTTCGACAGGTCCGCGATGTGCATCGACCCGCCCTTGCCATGGCACACGCCGGTCTTGCGGCCATAGATTTCGGCCATCATGCCGCGCACGTCGACGCCCTTCGCAATGCAGTGGCCGTGGCCGCGGTGCGTGGTCGCGACATAGTCCGCATCGTTCAGATGCATCATCGTGCCGACCGCCGACGCCTCCTCGCCGGCATACAGGTGAACGAACCCGGGAATCTCGCCGGTCGCGAATTCGACGTGCAGCCGCTCCTCGAACTCGCGAATCGTGCGCATCATCCGATACGCGTCCAGCAGTCT
>DATGHJ010000426.1:0-12760 GCA_035308085.1 Trinickia sp.
CGTGTCGCGCCGGGCGTCAAAGCCACCGCAAACGCATCGGCCGCGGCGTCAGTCCGCCCGGCCGATGTGACGGAACACAAAACCACAGCTTCGGCGATTGACCATCCCACCGCGCGCCCCCGCGGTCAGTCCGCCGAGCAAGCAGTCGATTCAGCCGCCTCGGCAGCCGCGCAAGCGGTTGCCGTCGCAGTGTCCCAACCGGCGGCGCAGCCCGGTGCGAAAGCACCGGCTGAGCCTGCTGGCGCAGCAGCTCCCATTCTGACCGACCATGAGACGCCGGCCCAAACCGGCGCAATCCAGCCGGCTGCACCGTCCGCGGCGCAGCCATCGCACCCGACTCGCAGCGTTGTCAATCCCAGCGATTCCACTCAGACGAGGAGACTCATGCATCGCGCCACCAAGATTGTCGCCACCATCGGCCCGGCATCCAGTACGCCTGAAATTCTGCTTCAGATGATTCAAGCCGGGGCCGACGTGGTGCGGCTCAATTTCTCGCACGGCACGGCCGACGATCACCGCCAGCGCGCCGAATTCGTGCGCGAAGCCGCGCGCATCGCGGGCCGCGAGGTCGGCATCATGGCCGACCTGCAAGGTCCGAAGATCCGTGTCGGCAAGTTCGAGAACGGCAAGACGACGCTCGTTCCGGGCAACCCGTTCATCCTCGACGCCGCCTGCGAGCTCGGCAATGACGATCGCGTCGGCCTCGACTACAAGGATCTGCCGCGCGACCTGAAGGCGGGCGACGCCCTGCTCCTGAACGACGGCCTCATCGTGCTGACGGTCGAGCGTGTGATCGGCGAAGAGATCCACACGGTCGTGAAAGTCGGCGGCGAGCTGTCGAACAACAAGGGCATCAACCGCCAGGGCGGAGGCCTGACCGCGCCGGCCCTGACCGCGAAGGACATGGAGGACATCAAGACGGCGATGTCGATCGGCGTCGAGTTCATCGCGGTGTCGTTCCCGAAGAACGCGACCGACATGGAAATGGCGCGCCAGCTCGCGAACATCGCGGGCATGCCTTACGGCATCAAGCCGAAGATGATCGCGAAGATCGAGCGCGCCGAGGCGATTCCGGTGCTGCAGGGCATTCTCGACGCGTCGGACGGCATCATGGTCGCGCGCGGTGATTTGGCCGTCGAAGTCGGCAACGCGGCGGTGCCGGCGTTGCAAAAGCGCATGATCCGCATGGCGCGCGATTCGAACAAGTTCGTGATCACCGCGACCCAGATGATGGAATCGATGATCCACGCGCCGGTGCCGACGCGCGCCGAAGTGTCGGACGTCGCCAACGCGGTGCTCGACGGCACCGATGCGGTGATGCTGTCGGCCGAATCGGCGGCGGGCAAATACCCGGTGCAGACGATCGAGACGATGGCCGCGATCTGCGTCGAGGCCGAGAAGTCGGAGCACGTCGAGCTCGATAAGGATTTCCTCGACCGCACGTTCACGCGGATCGACCAATCGATCGCGATGGGCGCGCTGTTCACCGCGTACCACCTCGGTGCGAAGGCGATCGTCGCGCTCACGGAATCGGGCTCGACCGCGCTGTGGATGTCGCGTCACTGGACCCACGTGCCGATCTTCGCGCTGACGCCGCGCATCAACAGCCAGCGCGCGATGGCGCTCTACCGCAACGTGACGCCGCTGCCCGTCGAGTCGAACAACGACCGCGACGCCGCGCTGCAGCGCGCGCTCGAAGTGGTCGTGTCGAAGGGTCACGCGTCGCGCGGCGACATGGTCGTGCTGACTGTCGGCGAGCCGATGGGGCAGGCCGGCGGCACGAACACGCTGAAGATCGTGCGCGTCGGAGAGGCGTTCTGAGCGTCGGTCGAATGCCGCACTTTTCCGCGGCATTTTTTGCGCTTTTTTTGCCGCATTTGCCGTGATAGGAACGAAGTTTGCGGCGCCGGCCACGAGCCGGCGTTCGCAAACGCACCGGGGCGCGACGCGCTTCGCGATAAAATTGCGCCTAACCGCACCGGCGCCGCACCTCGGCCGCCGCCAAGCAAAAAGATTCGTTCAATCCAAGGAGTACAAGCATGCCTCTCGTATCAATGCGTCAACTGCTGGATCACGCAGCCGAAAACGGCTACGGGTTGCCCGCGTTCAACGTGAACAACCTGGAGCAAGTGCAGGCGATCATGGCCGCCGCCGACCAGGTCGGCGCGCCTGTCATCATGCAGGCGTCGGCCGGCGCGCGGAAATACGCGGGCGAGGCGTTCCTGCGTCACCTGATCGAAGCGGCGATCGAGTCGTACCCGCACATCCCGGTCGTGATGCACCAGGACCACGGCCAGTCCCCGGCGGTGTGCATGGCGGCGATCCGCAGCGGTTTTACCAGCGTGATGATGGACGGTTCGCTGGAAGCCGACGGCAAGACGGTCGCGTCGTACGAGTACAACGTCGAGGTATCGCGCAAGGTCATCGAAATGGCGCACTCGATCGGCGTGACGGTCGAGGCTGAGCTGGGCGTGCTCGGCTCTCTCGAAACGATGAAGGGCGACAAGGAAGACGGGCACGGCGCGGACGGCACGATGACGCGCGAGCAGCTCTTGACCGACGTCGAGCAGGCCGCCGACTTCGTGCGCGCGACGCAATGCGACGCGTTGGCGATTGCGATCGGCACCTCGCACGGCGCGTACAAGTTCACGAAGAAGCCGACGGGCGACATCCTCGCGATCGACCGCATCAAGGAAATCCACGCGCGCATCCCGAATACGCACTTGGTGATGCACGGTTCGTCGTCGGTGCCGCAGGAACTGCTCGCGGAAATCCGCGATTTCGGCGGCGACATGAAGGAAACCTACGGCGTGCCGGTCGAGGAAATTCAAGAAGGGATCAAGCACGGCGTGCGCAAGGTCAATATCGACACCGACCTGCGCCTCGCGATCACCGGTGCGATCCGCCGCTACCTGGCGGAAAATCCCGGCAAGTTCGATCCGCGCGATTACCTGAAGCCGGCGCGCGAAGCGGCGAAGAAGATTTGTGTCGACCGTTATCTGGCGTTCGGATGCGAGGGCCAAGCGGGCAAGATCAAGCCGCTGCCGCTCGACAAGATCGCCGAGAAGTACAAGTCGGGCGAACTCGCACAAGTCGTGCGCTAAGCCTGAAAGGCCGCTCGCGCCGCTAGAGGCTTAGCCGGGCGGCCGAGTTGTCGACCGATCGCCGTTCCCGCATCATTTGGGGAACGGCGTTTGGCTTTTGTTTCGGACAATTTTTTGAGCGTTGTTTTGCCCGATTTTGGTTCGGTTTTAGTACGTTTTTCACCCCAACTCACCTCACACGGCCCACGACGATGTCTACCCTCTACGAATCCACGCTCCGCTCGCTGCCTTTGCTCGGCCGCGGCAAGGTCCGCGACAACTACGCCGTGGGCAACGATCGCCTCCTGATCGTCACGACCGACCGCCTGTCCGCGTTCGACGTCATCATGGGCGAGCCGATTCCGCGTAAGGGCCAGGTGCTGAACCAGATGGCGAACTTCTGGTTCGACAAGCTCAATCACATCGTCCCGAATCATATGACGGGCGTCGCGCCCGAGACGGTTGTCGCAGCGGACGAAGTCGAGCAGGTGAAAGGCCGCGCGGTGGTCGTGAAGCGCCTCGAGCCGATCCTCGTCGAAGCCGTGGTGCGCGGTTATCTGGCCGGCAGCGGCTGGAAGGACTACCAGGCGACGGGCGCAGTGTGCGGCGTGCAACTGCCTGCGGGCCTGCAGAACGCGCAGAAGCTGCCCGAACCGATCTTCACGCCGGCCGCGAAAGCGGAGATGGGCCATCACGACGAAAACATCACCTACGATGAGATGGAACGCCGCATCGGCACCGAGCTGTCGGCCACGATCCGCGACATCTCGATCAAGCTGTACAAGGAAGCCGCCGAATATGCGGCGACGCGCGGCATCATCATCGCCGACACGAAGTTCGAATTCGGCCTCGACAATCACGGCGAGCTTTATCTGATGGACGAAGCGCTGACCGCCGATTCGTCGCGCTTCTGGCCCGCGGATCAGTACCAGGTCGGCACGAATCCGCCGTCGTTCGACAAGCAGTTCGTCCGCGACTGGCTCGAAACGCAAGACTGGAAGAAAGAGCCGCCCGCGCCGAAGCTGCCGGACGACGTGATCGCGAAGACGAGCGAGAAGTACCAAGAAGCGCTCGAACGCCTCACCGGGCAGAAGCTCGCTTGACAAAGGAAATCCCCACGATGACCGAAGCCGTCCAGACCGCCCACACGCATAACGCGCCGCTCATCGGCGTCCTGATGGGGTCCAGTTCCGATTGGGACGTGATGAAGCACGCGGTCGCGATCTTGCAGGAGTTCGGCGTGCCGTACGAAGCGAAGGTCGTGTCCGCGCACCGCATGCCCGACGAGATGTTCGACTACGCCGAGCGCGCGCGCGAGCGCGGACTGCGCGCGATCATCGCGGGCGCGGGCGGTGCGGCGCACCTGCCCGGCATGCTGGCCGCCAAGACCACCGTCCCGGTGCTCGGTGTGCCGGTCGCGAGCAAGTACCTGAAGGGTGTCGATTCGCTGCATTCGATCGTGCAGATGCCCAAGGGCGTGCCGGTTGCCACGTTCGCGATCGGCGAAGCGGGCGCGGCGAACGCGGCACTGTTCGCGATCGCGCTGTTGAGCACGACGTCGGCGGACTACGCGAACCGGCTCGCTGCATTCCGCGTGCGGCAGAACGAGGCCGCGCACGCGATGGTGCTGCCCGAGCTTTGATCTTTTATTGACATGACTTCAGACAACACACCGGTTTCTCCGATTCTGCCCGGCGCTTGGCTCGGCATGGTCGGAGGCGGCCAGCTCGGCCGCATGTTTTGCTTCGCTGCCCAGGCGATGGGTTATCGCGTCGCAGTCCTCGACCCCGACGAGACCAGCCCGGCCGGCGCGGTGGCGGACAAGCACCTGCGCGCCGCCTATACCGACGAGGCTGCGCTCACCGAGCTCGCGCGCTTGTGCGCGGCGGTCTCGACGGAGTTCGAGAACGTGCCTGCGGCCAGCCTCGATTTCCTCGCGCGCACGACGTTCGTGAGCCCGGCGGGGCGCTGCGTCGCAATCGCACAGGACCGAATCGCGGAGAAGCGGTTTATCGCCGGCTCGGGCGTGCCGGTGGCGCCGTATGTCGCAATCGAGTCGTCCGATGCGCTCGCGGCGATCGGCGATGCCGAACTCGAAGCCGTGCTGCCCGGCATTCTGAAAACCGCGCGGCTCGGCTACGACGGCAAGGGTCAAGTGAGCGTGCGCAATGCCGACGAAGTGCGTGAGGCGCATGCGTCGCTCGGCGGCGTGCCGTGCGTGCTCGAAAAGCGCTTGCCGCTGAAGTTCGAGGTGTCGGCGCTGATCGCGCGCGGCGCGAATGGCGCCTCGGCGGTGTTCCCGCTCGCGCAGAACGCGCACCGCAACGGCGTGCTCGCCCAAACGATCGTTCCCGCGCCCGACGCAGGCCCCGCGCTTGTCGAGCAGGCGCAGGAGGCGGCGCTGCGGATCGCGGACGCGCTCGGCTACGTCGGCGTGCTGTGCGTCGAATTCTTCGTGCTGGACGACGGCTCGCTCGTCGCGAACGAGATGGCGCCGCGTCCGCACAACTCCGGGCACTACACCGTCGACGCGTGCGCATCGAGCCAGTTCGAGCAGCAAGTGCGCGCGATGACTGCGATGCCGCTCGGCGACACGCGTCAGCACTCGCCGGCCGTCATGCTCAACATTCTCGGTGACGTGTGGTTCCGCGACGCGCCGAAGGGTGCACCGAGAGCGGCGTCGAAGAGCGTTCCCGTGACGCCGCCCTGGCATGAAGTCGCCGCGATGCCGGCTGCACGCCTTCATTTGTACGGCAAGGAGGACGCGCGTCCCGGCCGCAAGATGGGGCACGTGAACTTCACCGCCGCGACGCTCGACGAAGCCCGCACGGCCGCTCGCGACTGCGCGCGGCTGCTGCATATTCCGCTTGGTTGACGCCGGCTACCGATCGATGTCCATTCGTTCGAATTTCCCATCGGCCCCCGCCGTGACGGGCGAGCAGATCGCGCATGCCGCCGAGCTGCTCGATGCCGGCCAGCTCGTCGCCTTTCCAACCGAAACGGTCTATGGTCTCGGTGGCGACGCCGAGAGTCCGGAGGCCGTCGCGCGTATTTATGCGGCGAAAGGGCGTCCCGCGAATCATCCGGTGATCGTCCACCTCGCGCCGCATGGCGACCCGAACTACTGGGTCGAGCATTTGCCGGCCGACGCGCAGAAACTGATCGACGCGTTTTGGCCCGGGCCGCTCACGCTGATCCTGAAGCGCGCCGCGCATATTCCTGCGGCGGTCAGCGGAGGTCAGGATTCGGTGGGGCTGCGCTGTCCATCGCATCCGGTCGCGCAGGCGCTGCTCGACGCGTTCAGCGCGCGGCGCAGCGGGCATGGCGGCGTCGCGGCGCCGTCCGCGAACCGCTTCGGTCACGTGAGCCCGACCTCGGCCCAGCACGTGCGCGACGAATTCGGCGACGCGATCCACGTGCTCGACGGCGGCTCGTCGGAGGTCGGCATCGAGTCGACGATTCTCGACTTGTCGCGCGGCTTTCCGGCGCTGCTGCGCCCAGGTCACGTGACGCCGCAGGATCTCGCCGAGGTGCTGGGCGTCGCTCCGCGCCTGCTCGACGGCAGCGACGCCACCGCGCCGCGCGCGTCGGGCACGTTGAAGGCGCACTATGCGCCGCGCACGCCGCTCGCGCTGTTGCCGTTCGAAGCGTTGGAGCCGATCTTGAGCGCCGCGCGCGACGCCGGCGAGCGCGTGGCGCTCGTCGCACGCACGTCGCGTGCAGGCCGTTGGGCGAGTGCTGAGGGCGTGCATTTCATGGCGGCGCCCGAAGATCCGCATGCGTACGCACGTGAGCTTTACGGCTTGCTGCGAGCGCTCGATCGCGCGGACGTTGCACGCATCCTCATCGAAAAGCTGCCGAACACGATCGAGTGGATCGCCGTCAACGATCGCCTCGGACGCGCGGCGGCGGCGTTCGAAGCGCAGGGCTGAGCGCACCACCACGAACCTTCAAGATCGATCGGCAGCGCCACAAAAGCAAAACGCCCGGCTTGTTTGAAGCCGGGCGCTTCTCTTGTCCGTCTTGTTCGAACGGCTACATCACGTCGGCACCGCGATCAATGCCCGATGCCCGCCGCCGCAATCTTGCTCTCGACGAACTGCGCGAAAAGCGCGTGCGTGTGCGTCGTCGGGTGAATCGAGTCCGCGAACACATAGGTCTGGTCTGCGCCCGCGACCGTCAGCGTCTGCGGCGAGCAGAACAGCGACGAGGCGAATTGCGCGCCGTACTGCGCAGGCGTCAGGCCGTTGAGCGCGGCCGGGTTCTGTTGGCCATACTGAGTGGCGTTCGCCTGCATCTGTGCCAGATTGCACGCGGTGCCCGTGTTCCCGACTTGGAAGCCGAGCGACGAATAATTCGGCAGCACGCTTTGGTCGAGCCACGTGAACGCGTCAGCGTAGATCACCGCCGACGAAAGGCCCGCTTGGGCCACGCCGAGCTGCACGATGCCGTTGAAGGTCTGCGTGATACCGGTCAGGAGCGCTGAGCCCGTCGCGCCTTCGGAGAGGCCGAGCGGCGTCTGGCCGATGTCCGGCACGTTGACGAGCACGACCTTGGTTGCGCCGGCGGCGAGGATTTTGCCCACCTGCGTGACGAGCGCCTGCGCAGCCGGTCCGAGCGTCGCCACGGTGACTGCCTGGACCGCGGCCGCGAGGCTCGGATAGGTGCCATTGGCTACGCCTGTCTGCGCGGCGGTCCCGATGGCCGTCGCGTTGGACAGGATGTCGTTTGCGCCGCCTTCGACGAGCACCAGCTGGTTCGAGTTGAAGCTGCCGTGCGAGTTTAGATAGTTGGTGACCTGGTCGACGACGGGCATGGTCGTCGCTGCGGCGTCGTTCGGCGCCCAGCCGATGCCTTGTTCCCCGCTCACGAGCGCGCCGCCTTCCCCGTAACCGAGACCGCCGGTTGCGGCGAGTTGCACGCCGAAGCCGCCGAGATAGGCCGGCGTGAGGGTGCCGCCATAGTAGTTCGCGACGTCTTGCGTCCAGATCTGGCCGGGATTGGTCGTGAACTTACCGCCGCCGAAGTCGGGCAGGATGACCGGGGAATAGGTGCCGACATCCGAAAGGCTCGTGCCGAACGACACGACCTGCAGCGATACGCCGCCCGGGGGCGTGCTGCTGTTGCTGCTCGTCGAGCTGCTGCCCCCGCCGCCGCATGCCGCCAGAAGCGCGAACGCGGCGCAGGCGACGGCCGTTTGCGCGGTGCGCAGCAGGCCCTTTGGCTGTGTTTTTTTGCTTTGTTCCATCTATCTCATCTCCTCGAATGTGCGGCTTGGCCGTGTGTTGCAGGCAGCGCCCGCCGCTTGTAACGCGCGGCGTAGCGACAGCTTACAGAATCTGTCATGTCTTGCGCGATGCCGGAAATGCCTGGGTGTCGGGTTCGCGCAACCGGGGGTCTTGCATCGCCGCGCCGACGCGGGCGTACTGCGCGCGATGGATCGACGGCGTGTTGAACCCGTATCCGAGCCAGCCGAGCCGGCCGGTCGCCTGCGTGTGGACGAAGAACTGGAACGCGAGATTGACGAGGTCGATCGCGACGATCTGCTTGGGCGGAAAGCCGAGCACGGCGAGCGACGCGTTGCGATGCGTGTCGGCCCATCGGTAGATTTGCGCGTTCGGCCGTGCGCGCCGCAGGTGCCACGCCTCCCAGCCGATGCATGCGAGAAAGACGGGCGCCATCGCGAGCAGGAGCAATTCGGCATCGAATTGCATGGGCGTCTCCCTCCGTGTCTCGAGTTGGTCTTGTTGCAGCGTGAACGCTGTCGAGTTGTACCGAGTTTCGGGTCACGCAATCGAGCGTGATTCCGCGCTTCGGACATTGCCCGACAGCGTACACGGTCGCGTCACGCGCCGCGCCATTCTTCGTAGAAGGATTATTCGATGCAGGCGCCGCCCGCAAAGGCGGGTGAGGGTTTCTCCCAGCACGCGCGGGCGGCTGGGAGAAATGGGGATGAAGGCAAGCGGGAGGGCGCGTTCGGCGCGCCGGATTGATGCTTAGCGAGCGCCTTGATACACCCACTCGAGCAGCGCATCGTGCGCCGCGCGCGCCGCTTCCGCGTGCTCGTCGTTGATGATGCTGACGACCACATAGCTCTGTCCGTCCACCCCTGCCACGTAGCCGGCGATCGCGCGCACGTCGCGTAGCGTACCGGTCTTGATATGCGCATTGCCGAGCACCGGCGCGGTTTTCAAGCGGTTGCGCATGGTGCCGTCGACGCCCGCTACCGGCAGCGATTCGACGAACACTTGCGCGACGGGGCTCGCGTTCGCGTGCTGCAGCAAGTCGGCGAGCGACAACGCGGAAATATGCTCGTCGCGCGACAACCCCGAGCCGTTTTGGAGCGCGAGTTCCGGCATCGGCAGACCGTTCGAGTTCAGAAACGAACGGATCGTATTCGCCGACTTCTCGGGCGTCGCGGGCGGCTTCTCCTTGACCGCGCCGATCGTCAGGAACAGGTTGCGCGCCATCACGTTGTTGCTGAACTTGTTGATGTCGCGAACGATATCGGACAGCACCGGGCCTTGGTGAACCGCGACGAGGCGCGCATCGGCGGGCACGGGGCCTTCGCGCGTCGCGCCGTTGAAGGTGCCGCCCGTCTGCTGCCACAGCGCGAGGAATCCGCCTGCGAAGAACTGCGAGTGGTCGAGCACAGCGAGGTTGATCGAGCGCATCCCGCAGCGCACCGGGTAATCGCCCGAGAACAGGGCGGCAACGGTGCCGCTCGCTTCCGGCGTGACGGTCGGCGTGAGCGCGGTTGCCGCGCCGACGCACGCGCCGCGCGTCGCGTGCAGTTCGTTGTCGATTTGCAGTTGCGAAAGCGCGGGCAGGACGTCGATCGCGACGGTGCCGTCGGGCGACGGCGTCAGCGTAAACGTCAGCGACTTGAAGGCATACAGCAGCGGGTCGGGGCCGACGTTGTACGGTGCGGTGGCGTCGTCGTCGAACGGCGGGAGGTCGCGCGTCGACGGATCGAAGAAGCGCTTATCGAGCACCAGTGCGCCGTCGATGCCCGTGATGCCGGACTTGTGAATCTTGTCGACGAGATCGATCAGCTCTTCCGGCACGAGCTTCGGATCGCCCGTCCCCTGGATGTAGAGGTTGCCGTGCAGGACGCCATGTTCGTCGACGGTGCCATCTGCGTAGGCGTTGGTGCGCCAGCGATAGTCCGGCCCGAGGATCGAAAGCCCCGCGTAGGTGGTGACGAGCTTCATCGTCGAGGCGGGCATCATCGGCTTGCCGGCGTTAAACGCGAGAATCGGCGTGCGATCGCCGATCTTCTCGACGACCACGCTCACCGACGTCAGCGGGACGTGCGCGCGCTCGAGTCCTTTCATGACCGGCGCGGGCAACACGGTCGTGACGCTGACGGCCGGATGGCGGGCTTTCTTGCGCGCCTCGGCCGGCGCGGCGAACGCGAGCGCGGCACAGGTCAGCACAGCGACGGCGGCGCGCGCGAGTGTCTTCGACCGATGAAAACGATTCGGCCGTTGCGATTCGTTGCTCGGCGACGTGAACGATGACAAAAGCGATGCGGGGTGAGACGCACGTCGCGGCAGCGCGCGGCGTGCAACTGAAGAGAGAAATGCGTTCGTCATGGACGGCTGGTTCTGTGAATCAAGTCGATCGTTGCGATGACGGCGAACGCCGTGGCGGCATCGATCGCGACAAGCGGGCCGGCAACACGTTTAGCGCCTGCGCAATAACGGGGCAATAGCGCAGCGGGTACCATGCAATTGCGCCATGCCGCGCCAAAAGCGCTCATTGTAGAGACATGCTGCGGCGCTGCGGAAAAAAGCGCGCGCGCCGCGTGGTGCCGGCGAGACGTTAAAATGGGCTCATTACACATCATGGCCGCGGGATCTAACACCGATGCGCATATTGCTTGTCGAAGACGACCGGATGATTGCCGAAGGCGTGCGCAAGGCGCTGCGCGGTGAGGGTTTTGCCGTCGATTGGGTGCAGGACGGCGAGGCCGCGCTGACCGCCGCGACCGGCGAATCTTACGATCTCATGCTGCTCGATTTGGGCTTGCCGAAGCGCGACGGCCTCGACGTGCTGCGTACATTGCGAACCCGAGGTCATGCGTGCCCGGTGCTGATCCTCACGGCTCGCGATGCGGTCGCGGACCGCGTCAAAGGTCTCGACGCCGGCGCTGACGACTATCTCGTCAAGCCATTCGATCTCGACGAACTCGGCGCGCGGATGCGCGCCCTGATCCGCCGTCAGTCGGGGCGCAGCGAAGCGGTGATGCGTCACGGGGCGTTGACGCTCGATCCTGCTTCCCACCAAGTCACGCTCGACGGCGCGCCGGTCGCGCTTTCCGCGCGCGAATTCGCGCTGCTCGAAGCGCTGCTCGCGCGTCCTGGCGCGGTGCTCTCGAAGAGCCAGCTCGAAGACAAGATGTACGGCTGGGGGGAGGAGATCGGCAGCAACACGGTCGAGGTCTACGTCCACGCGCTGCGCAAAAAGCTCGGCGCCGATCTGATCCGCAACGTGCGCGGCCTCGGCTACATGATCGCGAAGGAAGCGTGAGACCGCTCTCTCCATGAGTTCGATTCGTCGTCAATTGCTGTTCTGGCTCGTCGCGATCGTCGTCGCGGGCGTGGGTCTCGCGGGCTGGCTGATCTATCGGCAGGCGCTGGCTGAAGCCAACGAGCTATTCGATTACCAGTTGCAGGAGATCGCCGCTGCGCTGCCGTCCGAGCCGTTCGCGCAAATCCTCGGCGCGCATTCCGACGCCGACGAGGGCGTCGTGATCCAGATCTGGAATCGCAACGGCGCGCTGATGTACTACTCGCATCCGCGTGCACCGCTCGCGCCGCGCGCCGAGCTAGGCTTTTCGACGGAGCGCACCGACCGCGGCGAATGGCGCGTGTACGGCGCGATCGTCGGCGACAACGTCGTGCAGCTCGCGCAGCCGCTTTCCGTACGCAACCGGCTTGCGGCGAACGTCGCGCTGCGCACGTTGTGGCCGTTGATCGTCGTGTTGCCCTTTCTCGGTCTGGCCGTGTGGGGGATCGTCGGACGCGGCCTCGCGCCGCTGCGGCGCGTGACGCGCGCGCTGGAAACGCGCCGCCCCGAGGCGCTCGATCCGCTTCCGGACGAGCGCTTGCCGCTCGAAGTGCGGCCGCTCGTGCGCGCATTGAACGGGCTGCTCACGCGCCTTTCGGCCGCGCTCGATACGCAAAAAGCTTTCGTCGCCGACGCCGCTCACGAGTTGCGCACGCCGCTCGCGGCCGTGCAGATCCAGTCGCAACTGGTGGCGCGCGCGCACGACGACGACGCGCGCCGCGAAGCGCTCGCCGATCTGCAGGCCGGCGTGACGCGTGCAACGCGTCTTGCCGAGCAATTGCTCGCGCTCGCGCGTGCCGAGCCGGATGGCGCGGGCGCGAAACAGTCGCTCGACCTGCGCCAGCTCCTTGCCGATTGCGTGGCCGCGCACGCGCCGCTCGCGCAGCGGCGCGCGATCGATCTCGGCTTTGAAGAGGCGCAGTCCGCAACCGTGGCGGCCGATCCCGAAGCGCTGCGCGTGATGTTCGGCAACCTGCTCGACAACGCCGTGAAATACACGCCCGAGGGCGGCCGGATCGACGTATCGCTCGCGCTCGATCCCGATGGCCATCCGCGCGTGAGTATCGCCGAC
Organism: Trinickia sp.; assembly: GCA_035308085.1. GTDB lineage: Bacteria > Pseudomonadota > Gammaproteobacteria > Burkholderiales > Burkholderiaceae > Trinickia_A. Next base: position 12,730 of record DATGHJ010000426.1, read on the forward strand.
AGCGGCCCTGGCATTCCGGAAGACGAACGCG
>DATGHJ010000427.1:0-5718 GCA_035308085.1 Trinickia sp.
GTGCAGGTCAGCGGCAGGCTGCCTTGCGAGCAATCGAACGTCTGCGTGCCGATCTCCGGCCACGTGTGCGCGAGATACAGCTGGGCGAGCGTGTTGTCCGCGCTCCAGCCGGCGAGGAGCCGCTGATGCAATTCGGACTCGCTCGCCGCGAGTGCGCCGACCGCGCGCAGCGACGCCGCCAGTGCGACCGCGATGATCGCGAGCGCGACGAGCACTTCGATCATCGTGAAGCCGGGGGCCGGCCATCCGGCGGCCGGCGCTCCGGGGGTACGGCCATCCGGAGGCGCCCCGCGATGCATGCGATGGTTCATTTCAGCGCACCTCGTAGCGGCCGTTGCCGGTGCCGACGATCGTCGCGCGGCCGACTGCGGAGTAAAGCGTGACGGTCACCGGCGCGTCGATGCTCTCGACGCCGAACACGACGCGATTCGCGTGCAAGTCGGAACCGGGGTAATCGATCGACACGTCAGTCACGCCGCCTTCCCAGCCGCGCGGGGCGAACATGTCGTCGCGCAGCGCACGCCAGCCGTCTTCGGTGCGGACGTCGAAGCGATAGCCGCCGTTGACCGGCTGCCACGCGATGGGGCGCGCGCGCACTTGCGCTTCGTCGCCTGCGGACTCGAAAAGCAGCGCGAGACGCTGCGCCTGCTCATTCAGATCCGTACGCGGATTGCGCGAGATCGTGACCGCCGCCAGCGAGACCAGAAGCCCCGCGATCACGAGGACCACGAGCATCTCGAGCAGCGTGAAGCCGGAGGCCGGCCATCCGGCGGCCGGCGCTCCGGGGGTACGGCCATCCGGGGTACGGCCAGCGCGAATTCGAAAGGATATGCGCATGATCGAAAGCGATGCTGGACGCGACAAAGCCTAGACGTGCCGGGCGCGGCCTACTGCCACGACCCGATATCGGCGTCGCTGCCCTCGCCTCCGGGCTTGCCGTCGGCGCCGTAGCTGAACACGTCGATTTCGCCGTGCACGCCGGGGTTCAGATACTGATACGGATTGCCCCACGGATCGTTCGGCAGGCGTTCCAGGTAGCCGCCGTCCTTCCAGTTGTTCGGGATCGGGTCCGTGGTCGGCTTTTCGATCAGCGCGCGCAGGCCTTGCTCCTGCGTCGGATAACGGCCGTTGTCGAGGCGGTACAGCTTGAGCGCCTGCATGACGGTGCCGATGTCCTGCTTGGCCGCGACACGGCGCGCTTCGTCGGGACGGCTCATGATCTTCGGCACGATCAGCGCGGCGAGAATGCCGAGAATCGCGATCACCACCATGATTTCGATCAGCGTGAAGCCGCGCTGGCGGCGTTCGCGCAGCGCCACGGCTTCCTTACGGCGAATGGTCCACATTTGCATTTCTAACGACCTCTTTCCAAGATGAATGCCGGCCGCGCCCGATAGACAATAGGCGTTCGACCATGTTCGTTGCGCTTTTGCGCCTCGTTGTCTCCGGCGGCTCGGGCTTCCGGGCCGCTCATTGTAATGTCACGCAGTTGGAGGGTTTCGACACATCTCTATATTCACATTAGTCCGTACAATGAGGCACATGAACGCTCTCCAAATTCGCCTTTTGTCCTTGGCGCTGTTCGCGGTGTTCTGCGCGACAGTCACCTATTGGGCCATCACGCTCACCTCGCATCCGGCGCCTCCGCTGCAGGCTGCTTCGGTGCGCGCGCCGGTGGCCGTCGAGGACGCCGCGACGCTCTTCGGCGGACAACTCACCCACGACGTGAACCGCAGCATCAAGCTGTTCGGCATCCTCGCGCTCGGCGAAGGCGCCTCGGCCATCGTCAGCGCCGGCGATGAGCCGCCGCGCGCGGTGTCGCTCGGCAGCTCGATCATGCAGGGCGTGAAGCTCGACGAGGTCAAGGCCCGCTCGATCATCGTCGATCGTAATGGCGCGCGTTCCGAAATCTTCCTGCCCGCGAACCCCATCGGTCCGACGATATACGTGCGCTGAGTTTTGCGGCTGCGGCGCGGCCGTTGGCACAGGCGGCGCTGAACACGCCGCCGCGCACGACGTACCGGCCCGTCTACTGCACCATATTGTTCAGATCGATGATCGGCAGCATCACCGCCAGCACGATCACGAGCACCACGCCGCCCATCGCCAGAATCAAAAGCGGCTCCAGAAGGCTCGTCAAGAACATCGTCCGGCGCTCGAGCTCGCGTGCTTCGCCGTCGGAGGCACGGTCCAGCATCGTGGTCACGTCGCCGGTGGCCTCGCCCGAGCGGATCAGATGCACGAGCACGGGCGGAAACGTCTTCGTATTGCCGAGTGCGCGCGAGAGCGACGTGCCCTCGCGCACGCGCACAATCGCATCGTCGATATTGCCGCGCATCGCGCGGTTGCTGAGCGTTTCGCCGGCCGCCTGGAGCGCGCGCAGGATCGGCACGCCCGCCGCGGTCAGAATGGCGAGCGTGCTCGCGAAGCGCACCGTGTTGTAGCCGCGCACGAGCTTGCCGGCGAGCGGCGCGGTGAGAACCCACCGGTCGAACGCGAGGCGCGGCCCGGGCTGCTTGAGAATGCCGCGCACCGCGTAGACCACCACCACCACGGCAATCAGGATCGCCCACCACCAGTGCCGCACGAAATCCGAGAGCGCCATCATCAGCACCGTGAGAATCGGCAGCTTCTGCTTCGTGCTCGCGAACACGTTGACCACCTGCGGCACGACGTAGCTCAGCAGGAAGGTCACGATGCCGAACGCGATGATCGTGACGATCGTCGGATACGTGAACGCGAGGACGATCTTCTGCTTGAGCGCATTGCGCTGCTCGATGTAGTCGGCCAAGCGCGACAGCACCAGGCCGAGCCTGCCCGTATGTTCACCTGCGGCGACGAGCGCGCGGTAGATGTCGGGAAAATCCTTCGGATGCTGCGTGAGCGCATTCGCGAGCGAATGGCCGCCGAGCACTTCGGCGCGGATCGCGGCCATCAGTTCGCGGATGTAGTCGCGTTCGGCCTGATCGGTGAGCACCGCGAGCGCTTCGTCGAGCGGCAGCCCCGCCACGAGCAGGCTCGCGAGCTGCCGCGTGAGGATCGCCTGCTCGCGCTGCGAAAGCTTGCGGCCAAGCGAGAGGCGCTGGCTGCGCTCGCCGCGCATGCGCGTCGCGGCCGGCTCGACGACGAGCGGCGTCAGACCCTGCGTGCGCAACTGGCCGCGCGCGGCGCGTGCGCTGTCGGCGTCGAGGACGCCCTTCTGCGCCTTGCCTGCGGCGTCGATCGCTTCAAAACGGAATGCCGGCATGACGTCACGCTCCGCCAGTCACGCGTATCACTTCCTCGAGCGACGTGAGGCCGGACGCGAGCCAGCGCTCGCCGTCCTCGCGCAGCGTACGCATGCCTTGCGCACGGCCTGCGGTGAGGATCTCGGCGTCCGCCGCATTACGGTGGATCATCGTGCGGATCGTATCGTCGATCAACAGTAGCTCGTAGACGCCGCGCCGCCCCGCATAGCCCGATTGCCCGCACTTGTCGCAGCCCACCGGATGCCAATGCGTATGACCGTTCTCGACGCGCTCCTCCTTGCACACCGGACACAGGCGCCGCACCAGCCGCTGCGCGAGCACGCCGAGCAGCGACGATGCGAGCAGATACGGCTCGACCCCCATGTCGGTGAGACGCGTGACGGCAGAGGCCGCATCGTTCGTGTGCAGCGTCGCGAGCACGAGGTGGCCGGTCAGCGACGCCTGCACGGCGATCTGCGCGGTCTCGAGGTCGCGGATTTCGCCGATCATGATGATGTCCGGATCTTGCCGCAAGATCGAGCGCAGGGCGCGCGCGAAGGTCATCCCGATCCGCTCGTTGACCTGGGTCTGGCCGATGCCGGCGAGGTCGTATTCGATCGGGTCCTCGACCGTCATGATGTTGGTCGTCGCCGTTTCGAGCCGCGACATCGACGCATAGAGCGTCGTCGTCTTGCCCGAGCCCGTCGGCCCCGTGACGAGCACGATGCCGTGCGGACGCGAAATCAGCTTGTCGAATTTCCCGAGCGTGTCGGCCGCCATGCCGAGCGCTTCGAGATTCAGGCGCTGCGAATCCTTTTCGAGCAAACGCAGGACCGCGCGCTCGCCGTGTCCGGTCGGCAGCGTCGAGACGCGCACGTCGACAGGCCGCCCGCCCACGCGCAGCGTGATGCGGCCGTCCTGCGGCAAGCGTTTCTCGGCGATGTCGAGCTGCGCCATGATCTTGATCCGCGAGATCAGCGCGCCGTGCAGCGCCTTCTTGGGGCGCACGACGTCGCGCAGCGTCCCGTCGACGCGAAAGCGCACGACCGACGCGTTCTCGAACGGCTCGATGTGAATATCCGATGCCTGCTCGCGCGCCGCCTGCGTGAGCAGGGCGTTGATCATGCGGATGATCGGCGCGTCGTCTTCGGATTCGAGCAGGTCTTCGACTTCGGGGATGTCCTGCATCAAGCGCGACAAGTCGACTTCGCCTTCCACTTCGCCGACCACCTGCGCGGCGCTCCCGTCGCTGCGCGCATACGCTTGATTGATCGCTTGCGAGAGATCGTCCGCGGTCAGCCGCACCACCTTCAGCGCGCCGAAATTGCGCGCGACTTCGGCAAGCGCCGCATCGCTCGTGCGTTCGCTGATCCAGACTTCGAGGCCGTCCGCGTGCTGATGCGCGACGAGAATCTGGCCGGTCTTCGCAAAGCCATACGGGACGAGCCGGGCGGCGAGCTGCGAAGGCGGCTGGGGTTCACCCGGCGCGCCTTCGTGGGCGGACGCGAGCGTGTCGATCACTGCGATGCTCCCGGCGTGGCCGTCCCCGGCTGTTGCGGAACGCTCTGCGGTTGCGCTGTCGGGGGTTGCGCGACCGGAAGCTGCTGCATCTGCGGCTGCGGCTGTGGGACGCTTTGCGGCTGCGCGACCGGGGCCTCCTGCGGCGCCTGCTGCCCCGCTTGCGGGCGGTTCATTTGCCTGAGATCGAACAGGTTCGTCACCGCGCCGCCCTGATTCGGGCCCTGCGGCATTGGCGGCACGACCGGATCATCCTTGTCGCGCATCACGTTATTGTCTGAGCGATACGCGCCCGTTACGCCCTGGATGTAGTCGTAGCGGTTCTCCGTGACCGCCTGCGCGGTCGCGTTATCGTTGATGATCACCGGGCGCAGGAACACCATCAGGTTGGTCTTCTGGCGCTGCTTGGTTTCCGACCTAAACAGCTGACCGATCCACGGAATGTCGCCCAAGAGCGGCACCTTGCTGTTCGACACCTGATAGTTGTCCTGCATCAAGCCGCCGAGCACGAGGACCTCGCCGTTGTCCGCGAGAATCGTCGACTGGATCGAGCGCTTGTTGAACGTCGGGCCCGTCGGGTTCGTCGTCGCGTTCTGCGTACCACTGACGATCGACGAGTCTTCCGTATAGATCTGCAGCTTCAGGATCCCGCCGTCGGTGATCTGCGGCTTCACGTGCAGCGTCAGGCCGACGTCGACGCGGTCGACCGTGTTGAACGCACTGCTCGGCGTGGAGCTGGTCAAGTTCGAATACGAGCCCGTCGTGATCGGCACGTTCTGGCCGACCACGATCTTCGCGTCTTCGTTGTCGAGCGTGATCAGGTTCGGCGTCGACAGCACGTTCGCGTCGCTGACGCCGGCGAAGTACTGCAGCAGCGCGCCGAGACCCTGCACGCCGAACAGGTTGTGCAGCCAGCCGATGTTCAGGCCCTGGGTGAGAGTGTTCGGCAGCGACGCCACCCCGCCCCCGTTCG
>DATGHJ010000428.1:0-2380 GCA_035308085.1 Trinickia sp.
GGCACCTGAATATGTAGATTTTCTACACAAAAGCGACGATACTTTATCGAACAATTTCGCCTCGCCGCGCGCCGCGGCTACGCTCACCATGCTCTCTAGAATCGAATCGATGCGTTCGCAGTTGCGCCCATCCGAACGCAAACTGGCCGACTACGTGATCGACACCCCTCGCGAGGTGCTCGATCTCGCGATGACCGAGCTCGCGGAACGCGCGGGCGTCAGCCAACCGACGATCGCGCGTTTTTGCCATGCGCTCGGCTGCAGCGGTTTTCGCGAGTTCAAGATCCGGCTGGCGCAGAGCATTGCGCGCGGCGTGCCGTCGGTGTACCGCGACGTGCGCCCCGACGAGCCCGCGCCGGGCGTCATCGCCAAGGTATTCGACCGGACGATCGGAGCCTTGATCGAAGTGCGCAACAGCCTGTCGACGGACAGCATCGCGGCAGCAATCGACTTGCTTGCGCATGCATCGCGCATCGAGTTCTACGGCGCGGGCGGCTCTGGAATCGCCGCGCAGGATATCCAGCACAAATTTTTTCGGCTAGGCATCCCGAGCGTGGCCTACGCCGATCCTCATACTTATTCGATGTCGGCGGCGCTGCTGGGTACGGGGGATGTCGTCGTGACGATCTCCAACACGGGCCGCACGCGCGATATCGTCGACGCAGCCCGCTCGGCGCTCGCGTGCGGCGCGAAGGTCATCGCGATTACACACAGCAACTCGCCGCTTGCGCAGGTCGCGACCGTTAGTCTTTCCGCGAATATCGCCGAAGAGGCGGACGTGTTTTCGCCGATGACGTCGCGCATGTCGCATTTGGCGATCGGCGATATTTTGGCGGTGGGGGTGGCACTGCAGCGCGGCCCCGAGCTTGTCGACAAGCTCGGGAAAGCGAAGGAAACGATCACGCGCAGGCGGATCGGGACGGGGACATAAGCGGGTAGTGCCTGACTTCCCCGCTCAGAACGGCTTGAGCACCACCAGCGCCACCGCCGCGAGCATGCCCAGCACAGGCAGCTCGTTGAAGAAGCGGTACCACTTGTCCGAACGCCGGTTTTGCCCACGCTCGAACGTCGTCAGAAGATGGCCGCAATAGCCGTGATAAATAACCAGCAGCACGACCACGCCGAGCTTCGCGTGCATCCAGCCCTGTCCGCGGCCGATTCCCACCGCGAGCCAGAGCCACAGACCACACGCGATTGCCGGCACAGCGATGAGCGTCATGAAGCGATACAGCTTGCGCGCCATGACGAGGAGCCGCCGCACCGCGGCTGGCTCCGTTTCCATGGCGAGATTCACGAAGATGCGCGGCAGATAGAACAAGCCCGCAAACCACGAAGCGACAAGAACAATGTGAAAGGTCTTGATCCAGAGCATCAGACGGCCTTAGTTCGTTTTCCTTATTGACGCGCTTCGCCATGCCCAAGCACGACGTACTTGAGCGAAGTGAGCCCGTCGAGACCCACAGGCCCGCGTGCGTGTAGTTTGTCGTTCGAAATGCCGATCTCCGCGCCGAGGCCATATTCAAAGCCGTCGGCAAAGCGCGTCGACGCGTTCACCATCACGCTCGCGGAATCGACTTCGCGCAAAAAACGCATCGCGCGGTCGTGGTCTTCGGTGACGATCGCGTCCGTGTGCGCCGAGCCGTAGGTGTTGATGTGCTCGATCGCTTCATCGAGACCGTCGACAACTTTGATCGCGAGCACGGGCGCCAGATATTCGGTACGCCAGTCCTCTTCGGTTGCATCGACGAGCGTTCCAGGCGCGATGCCGGGAACACCGCCCAACACTTTGCGCGCCGCCGGATCGACACGCAGCTCGACGCCCTTCTCCGCATACATTGCGCCAAGCGGCGGCAGCGCCTTTTCCGCGATGTCGCGTGCCACGAGCATCGTTTCCATCGTATTGCAGGTGCCGTAGCGATGCGTCTTCGCGTTGTCGCAAACCTTCAGCGCCTTCGCGAGATCCGCTCGATCGTCGACATAGACGTGGCAGATACCGTCGAGATGCTTGATCATCGGCACGCGCCCTTCTTCGACGAGGCGTGCGATCAGGCTCTTGCCGCCGCGCGGCACGATCACGTCGACGTATTCCGTCATCGTGATCAGCTTGCCGACCGCCGCGCGATCGGCCGTCGCGACCACCTGCACCGCCTCCTGCGGCAAGCCGGCCGCCTCGAGCCCTTCGCCGATCAGCTTCGCGAGCGCCGTGTTGCATTCGAGCGCCTCCGAACCACCGCGCAAAATCGTCGCGTTGCCGGACTTCAAACACAGCGCGGCTGCATCGATCGTCACGTTCGGGCGTGATTCGTAAATGATCCCGATCACGCCGAGCGGCACGCGCATTTGGCCGACCTGGATGCCGCTCGGGCGGTATTTCAGATTG
>DATGHJ010000429.1:0-2941 GCA_035308085.1 Trinickia sp.
CGCGGACCGCGCGAAAATCACGATGACCTCGCCCTTCATGCGCGCCTACGCGCTCGAATTGCTGAAGACCTGCCACAAGCGCAATGCGCCGGCGATCGGCGGCATGTCGGCGCTGATTCCGATCAAGAACGATCCGACCGCTAACGACCGCGCGATGGCCGGCGTGCGCTCGGACAAGGCGCGCGACGCCACCGATGGCTACGACGGCGGCTGGGTCGCGCATCCAGGTCTCGTGCCCCTCGCGATGGAAGAGTTCGTCAAGGTGCTCGGCGACAAGCCGAACCAGATCGCCAAGCAGCGCGACGACGTCGTGCCGGCGGCCAAGGATCTGCTCGACTTCCGTCCGGAAGCGCCGATCACCGAAGCGGGCCTGCGCAACAACATCAACGTCGGGATTCACTACCTCGGCTCATGGCTCGCCGGCAACGGCTGCGTGCCGATCCACAACCTGATGGAAGACGCGGCCACCGCGGAAATCTCGCGCTCGCAAGTCTGGCAATGGATCCGCTCGCCGAAGGGCAAGCTCGAAGACGGCCGCAAGGTCACGGCCGAACTCGTCAACGAGCTGACCCAGGTCGAATTGGAGAACGTGAAGGAGATCGTCGGCGGCAATACCAAGCCGTATGAGCGCGCTGCCGTGATCTTCCAGAAGATGTCGACGTCGGAACACTTCACCGAATTCCTGACGTTGCCGCTTTACGAAGAGATCTGATCGAAAGCGTTGGGGCGCGGCTTTTCGAGCGCCCTTCTTCGCCTTTGAACAGCACTCGCCAGAAGGAAAGAGGCGCCGCTCACATTCGCGGCGCCTCTTTCTTTTATTAATTTCCGTATTTGACGCCCGGCAAGGCATCGCATGCGAGCCGGTATTCGACCCAGTCGCCCGACTCGATCCGCGTACGGCTCGCGACGGCCCCCGCGGCAACCGGATAGAACAGACACGGCAACTCGCGGCCGTCAACGGCAACCGTCATCTGTTGCGCCCTGAAAAGCCCCTCGACACCCGGATAGACCTCTTCGATCTCATCGAGCACCGGCACGAGCGCCGAGTCGATTTGATAGACCTCCCCGCGCACCAGCGACGACGCCTCGTCCGGAACGAGTCCGGGGTAGCTCCCGAAATCGAAGAGTTGTCCGCGCACCGCGGCCGCACCAATGAATCGCGGCTCGGCAATACCATGCCGCGCGGCCGCCCGGCCGATGTCGTTGATTTCGCCCGCCCGCAGCGTGCCGTACACGAATACGTGTTGCTTAGCCATTCGTCCTTCCCGTCCTTTCGTTCGTCACCTCGATGGCCTTGCGGCCAGCCGTTTATTCAGCGATCGGGGAAGACCGCGACGCCGCTCGCGCATCGCAACGCTCATCCCAGTCGATTATGTGAGCGGCGCGTCGCTGATCAGCACGCCGTCGATATCCGCATACACCCAATCCCCCGGCCGCACGACCGAGCCCGGCAATCGCACCGGCACGTCGCGCTCGCCCGCGCCGCGCTTCTGGCTGCGTTGCGGATGCACAGCGAGCGCACGGATGCCGATGTTGCAGGCGTCCAGCTCCAGCGTATCGCGCACGCAGCCGTAGACCACGATGCCGGCCCAGCCGTTCGACTCGCCGATCTGCGCGAGATTACCGCCGACCAGCGCGCAACGCAGGCTCCCGCCACCGTCGACTACAAGCACGTGTCCGTGTCCCGGCTGCTCGAGCGTCGAGCGCACGAGCGAATTGTCCTCGAACAATTTCAGCGTGACAGCCCGGCCGCCAAAAATCTGTGCGCGGCCGAAGGATCGGAAGATCGGCTCGAGCACGCGCAACGCGCCCGATGCCAGTTTGTCCTCGTGCGCGTCGCAAAGATCCGTCGTTGCAAACGTCATGGGCGTCTCCATTCGAATGGGCTGTGTCGAACCGAATTATGCCCCGCTACGTTCGCCGCAGGCTTACGGACGGGTTTCGTCGACCAAGAATCGCGCCGCACGGCCCGGACCACACGGCCCGGACCACACGGCCCGGACAATCCACATACAATAGACTCGCTGGTCGACGTGCTTAACGAGCCGGTGTCCCCAAGCCAGCAGGCTTTCATCTTGGTGCTTTGCAGCGCGCCGCGCGCTGCTCGTTTCGGCCATTCCATTCGGCTTGCTGCCACGACCATGACCCAGTCCGCTGCCTCGTCCGCACATCCCGTCTCCGCCGGCCCCGCGACCGCGCTTTCAACGCGCGTTCACTTCGCCGACATCCCGCCCGAGTTCGCACCGACGCCCGAGCATCCGATCCGCGTGCGCTCGCGTCCGATGCCCGCCGGCGAACGGATCGCCCAACATACACATGCTTGGGCGCAGCTCGCGTATGCGTCGCGGGGCGTGCTGCGAGTCGGGGTCGCAGACAGCACCTGGATGGTCCCGCCGTCGCGCGCGATCTTCGTGCCGCAGCGCATCAACCATGAAGTCGTGATCGTCGAGGATGCGTATCTGCGCACGCTCTATATCGATGAATCCGCCGTTCCGCCGGGGCTCAACGCATGCCGTGTCGTCGAGGTGTCAGGACTGCTGCGAGAAGTCATCGCCGCGATCGATACGCGCGAGCTGACCTCGACACGCGAGCGGCTCCTCGGCGCACTCGCGATCGACGAGCTGACGCGCTCGGTGCCGCTGCCGCTGTCGGTGCCGATGCCGAGCGAGAAGCGCCTGCGCGCGCTGTGCGAGGCGCTGCTCGCCAATCCCGCGAACACGGACCCGCTCGAGCGCTGGGCATCGAGCGTCGGCGCCAGCACGCGCACGATAGCGCGACTCTTTCGCAACGAACTGGGGATGAGCTTTTCGCAGTGGCGCCAGCAGGCCGTGCTGGCCCGAGCGATCCCGCTGCTGCATCAAGGAAGGGCGCTGTCGCACGTCTCGCAGGAATTGGGCTATCAAAGCCAAAGTGCGTTCTCGGCGATGTTCCGGCGGGCGTT
>DATGHJ010000430.1:0-3129 GCA_035308085.1 Trinickia sp.
GACTCATCCTTTTGCGCGCCGAGGCACTCATAACTTGAAAGCAGCCAAATCCGCTTCCGCGAAATCGAAAAAATCGGCAAAGCCGGCTAAAGCCGTCGCAAAGTCGGCCAAGTCAAAAGTCAACGTCAAAGTCGTCGCCGCCAAGTCGTCCGTAAAGGCACCCACGAAAGGCCTCAAGCTTACCAGCAAGCCGCTCTCGGCCAAGCCGCTCCCCGCGAAGGGCGAGGACGGCCGTGCGAAGTCCAAGCCGGCGAAAGGCGGGGTCGCGGCAATAGCGCCGTCGTCAAAAGACGGATCCAAGACGGACAAACGCGCGGCAGTCGCCGTAGCCGAACCGCTGCCCGTCGCAGAGCCGGCGCAGCCTGAGGCCGACGCCGCTCCCGTCTATACCATCGAACCGATCGCGGCCCTCGGCCCGATCGAACGCAAACCCATGCCGCCGCTGCCGCCGGCAAAGCGTTCGCAGCCGCGCAAGCTGGAACCACCGACCAAGCTCAACCTCACGAAACTGACCTATTCCTTCGAAGAAGGCGGCGCAGAGCTGCGCGACTTGCTCGGCGGCAAAGGCGCCGGCCTGGGCGAGATGACGCGTATCGGCTTGCCGGTTCCGCCGGGTTTCACGATCACCACCGAGGTCTGTCGCCGCTACATGGAGCTCGGCCGGCAATTGCCGACGGGGCTTGAAGAAGATATCCACCGGCGCATCGCCGAGCTCGAGCGCAAGACCGGCAAAGAGTTCGGGGGCGAGAACAATCCGCTGCTCGTGTCGGTGCGCTCGGGGGCGCGCGTCAGCATGCCCGGCATGATGGACACGGTGCTCAACCTCGGCCTGAACAACCGCACGTGCAACGCGCTCGTCGTGCTCACCAAAAACGACAAGTTCGCGTGGGATGCATACCGCCGCTTCGTGCAGATGTTCGCGACGGTCGTGCTCGGCATGAAGCGCGATCCTTTCGATGAGGTCGTCAAGCGCTACATCGCCAAGGCGCGCATCGATTCGGAATCCGATCTCACCGCGCTCGCGTTCCGCAACATGACGAGCGAATTCAAAGCGCTCGTCCGCCACCACACGAAGAAGGACTTCCCCGAAGACGTTTTCGTGCAGCTGCGCATGGCGGTCGAGGCGGTCTTCAACTCCTGGAACAGCAAGCGTGCGATCGAATACCGCAAGCACGAGCGCATCCCCGATTGGTGGGGCACGGCGGTGAACGTCGTGACCATGGTCTTCGGCAACATGGGGGAGGACTCGGGCACGGGCGTGGCGTTCACGCGCAATCCGTCCACCGGCGACAAGAAGCTGTACGGAGAGTTTCTGCCCAACGCGCAGGGCGAGGACGTCGTCTCCGGCAGCCGTACACCGTTCAAGCTCACCGAACTCGAAAAGCGTAATCCCAAACTCTACAAGCAGTTCGCCGACATCGCCGCGACGCTCGAAAAGCACTACCACGACATGCAGGACATCGAGTTCACCGTGGAACGCGGCAAGCTCTTCATCCTGCAGTGCCGTTCGGGAAAGCGCAGCGCGGCTGCAGCGATCCAAATCGCCGCGGACATGGTGAAAGAGCACTTGATCGCGCGCGAGGAAGCGCTGTCGCGCATCGATCCCGCATCGATCCAAGCGCTGCTGCATGCGCAGATCGATGAAAAAACGCATCTAGCCCCCATCGCCAAAGGGCTGAACGCATCGCCGGGAGCGGCGGCGGGCGTCGCGGTGTTCGATCCGGATCGCGCGGTCGAGATGCGGCGCGAAAACCGTCGCACGATCCTCGTACGGCCGATGACCACTCCCGACGACGTCCATGGCATGATCGCCGCGGAAGGCATCCTGACATCGCAAGGCGGCGCGACCTCGCACGCCGCCGTCGTGGCGCGCGGCATGGGCAAGCCGGCGGTGGTGGGCACCGAGTCGCTCCTCATCGACTTGCGCTCGCGTACCTTCACCGTGAAGGGCCAAGTCGTGCGCGAGGGCGATCCGCTCACCATCGACGGCACCACCGGCAACATCTACCTCGGCGAACTGCCGATGCAGGCGGCCAAGATGTCGGCGCAGTTCCAGCACATCCTCGATTGGGCCGACGACTACAAACGCCTCGGCGTGTGGGCCAACGCCGACACGCCGGAAGACGCGGCCAAGGCGCGCGACTTCGGCGCGGAAGGCATCGGACTGTGCCGCACCGAGCACATGTTCATGCAGACCGAGCGCCTGCCGGTCGTGCAAGAGATGATCATGGCCGAGACGCCCGACTCGCGTCGCAAGTGCCTCGAACAGCTCTTGCCGATGCAGCGCGACGACTTCCGCGGCATCCTCAGAGCGATGAAAGGGCTGCCGGTCACCATCCGGCTGCTCGATCCGCCGCTGCACGAGTTCTTGCCCAGCCTCGAAGAGCTGCTCGTGGAGACCACCGAACTGCGCGTCTCCAAGAGCGACCCGTCGCTGCTCGCCAAGAAGGATAAGATACTGCGCCGCGTGCGTGCGCTGCACGAGAGCAATCCCATGCTCGGCCTGCGCGTGTGCCGCCTCGGCATCGTATACCCCGAGATCTATCAGATGCAGGTGCGCGGCATCATGGAAGCCGCGGCCGAGCTGAAGAAGGAGAAGATCGACGCGCGCCCGCTCATCATGATCCCCGGCGTCGGCACCGTCACCGAGATGAAAGCCCTGCGCGACCTGGTCGTCAACGAAGCCGAACGGATCTTGAAAGAGGCAGGCGTCAAGGTGCACTACGAGGTCGGCACGATGATCGAACTGCCGCGCGCGTGTCTCGTCGCGCACCGCATCGCCGAACACGCCGAGTTCTTCTCGTTCGGCACGAACGATCTCACGCAGACCGTCTTCGGTTATTCGCGCGACGATGCCGAAGGCTCGTTCATCCCGGTCTACCTCGAGCGCAAGATCTTGCGCGAAGACCCGTTCCAGGTCATCGACCAGGACGGCGTCGGCGAGATGATGCGCATGGCGATGGAGCGCGGCCGCATGACGCGCGAGGACATGAAGATCGGCATCTGCGGCGAACACGGCGGCGATCCGACGTCGGTCGAGTACTGTCACAAGATCGGCCTTGACTATGTGTCGTGCTCGCCGTTCCGCGTGCCCGTCGCGCGATTGGCCGCGGCGCAGTCGGTGCTGCG